>CADCQO010000260.1 GCA_902803585.1 uncultured Ruminococcus sp. | reverse complement strand
TAAAGTCGGTGGGAACCATCAGAACGGCCTTTCCCTGTGCAAAGTCAAGGCTGACAGGCTCGATTTTGCTGATCCATGTTGTGTAGGCCACATCGGTGATCCTTTGTTTGCAGTAATCGCAGACAATTTTCCAAGCTTCGTTGAATGAATCCATAGATGTTTTCTTCCTCCTGTTTTTTTACTGTGGGCAATAGTATAGTTGTGATAACAGTGTTTAAAGATGCCGCAGATAAACACTTATACATTCTTCATTATAGCATATACCGAACTATATTTCAAATGGTTTTTCAACATTCCCTTTACGAAATGTTGAAATCCTGTGTTTTTTTTCCGGAGAAATATTACAGTCTGTTGATTTATGGGAATATTTACCGCTGGTCGTGAAATTTCCGAGAATTATTTAATTTTTTTGTTGACAGATGCGGGGACTTTGGTTTATAATTCTATGGTGCAAGGTTATATCTTGAGAATTATCGGGGTGCATCTGCGCCTTCTGAAAGGAGGAATTTCCAATGCTGAGAACCTATCAGCCGAAGAAGCTCCACAGAAAAAAGGAGCATGGCTTCAGAAAGAGAATGTCCACATCTAACGGACGCAAGGTACTGTCCCGCAGAAGAGCAAAGGGCAGAAAAAGACTTTCTTACTGATTTTTGAATTTCTCGGAACGGGAAACGGTGCAGACGGTTTTGACATTCAATATTGCGTTATGAGGTAGATGTGGAATGAGTGACATTATCACTTTGAAGGACAACAGGGATTTTCGCCGGCTCTATCATCGCGGCCGTTCCTTTGCCTCCCCTCTGCTTGTGACGTATGCCTTGAAAAACCGCAGCGGTGATGTCAGAATTGGTATCACTACCGGCAAAAAGGTGGGAAAGGCCGTTATGCGCAACAGATCACGCAGAATTATCAGAGAGGCTTACCGGACTTTGTCCGCAGAGATAAAGGGCGGGTATGATCTTGTCTTTGTGGCAAGAACAAAAACGCCGTTTGTCAAAAGCTATGATGTTCTGAAAGCGATGAGAAAACAGCTCAAGGATGCGGGTGTTTTGACATGAAGCGCCCGCTTATTTGGCTTATCCGCTTTTATCAGAAGTATATCTCTTCCAGAACACCGCCCTGCTGCAAGTATTATCCGGTGTGTTCCGTCTATGGTATTCGGGCGATCGAACGCTTCGGCGCACTTCGCGGCACAGCTATGACGATCTGGCGCATTCTGCGGTGTAATCCCTTCTCGAAAGGCGGTTATGATCCGGTTCCCGAAAAAAAGAACAGGTATCGAAAAGTGCCGAAGAAAATCGACATTTCCGGTAAAAAACCGAAAAGATA
This sequence comes from uncultured Ruminococcus sp., assembly GCA_902803585.1. Lineage (GTDB taxonomy): Bacteria > Bacillota > Clostridia > Oscillospirales > Acutalibacteraceae > UBA1213. The sequence continues at coordinate 6,174 of CADCQO010000260.1, read as the reverse complement.
GCTTCGGCTTTCCCTGTGGCAATAACAGTGCGGACAGTTTTTTCAAGCGGCAGAACAGCCTTTCGGGTGTTGTTCTGTGCTTTTTTGTGAAATTGCCGTGCGATGATATACAGAAGGAATCCATTTTTACAGCAGCAGCGCTCTTCAGGCAAAGCTGCTCCGCTATTCAGAAAAGCGAAAGGGTTGTTTTTGGGCAGATGATGGACTTATTTAACCTGATAGGAAGCCTGTTCGGCTATATTTTATGGGCGGCTTTCTTTCTTGTAAAGAATTTCGGTATTTCAATTATCATATTTACACTGATCGTAAAACTGCTGCTGCTGCCGTTCTCTGTCAAGCAGCAGCGTTCAATGGCGGCTAACGCCAGATTCCAGAAAAAGCAGCGGGAAATCATGGAGCGCTACGGCAAAGACAGAATGGGCGCACAAATGGAGATCCAGAAGCTGATGGAAAAAGAAAACATCAGCATGATGGGCGGCTGTCTGCCGATGATTGCGCCGATGCTGGTCATGCTGGGCGTTTATTATTCGGTAATCAATCCCCTGACCAACACGCTGCATATCGCTTCCGATAAAGTCAATGCGGCGATGAACAGCATCTATGCACTGCCAGGTCTTGGTACGAGCCTGAGCGGTAATAACTACGGACAGATCTACACCGTCAAGTATTTTAATCTGCTTCAGGATTTCTTTAAGGATGGCAGCGGCAATCCGCTGTTCAGCGGCAGTGAGGCTGACAGCATCAACCAGTTCGCCGGCGGCTTTAATTTCCTCGGCTGGGATTTGCTGGCATCACCGAACGCCAGCTCTTTCCTCTCCTTTATGTGGCTGATTCCGGTGCTCTGTTTTGCTACCTCTGTTGTCAGTATGCTGATTATGCAGAAAATGAACGGTACGCAGATCAAGGGCTGTATGCTGGTATTCGTTTTCATGATGCCGATGTTCTCTGCGTGGATTGCTTTCAACGTACCCGGTGCAGTAGGTTTCTACTGGATCGCTTCTACTGTACTCGGCTTTGTACAGTCACTGATTTTGAATATCTTCTACAACGCAAGTATTATTGAGGCTCGTGATGAGGCACACAGGGTCGTTCTCCGCCGTCAGCAGGAGGCTGAAGTTGCCTATATTGATGTGCCGGACTATGTGGCACCGTCTGAGATCAGCAGGGCAAAAAAAGAAGCAGGCAATGTAAAATATCCGGAAAAAAAGAAGAAAAAACGCAGGTAAAAACAGGGGGAAAAGAAGAAAATGATTCGTGAATTTATTGCAACAGCTGACACGATCGAGGAAGCACAGCAGCAGGCTTGTCTGCAGCTTGGTACAACAGCAGAAAATACACAGTTTGAGGTACTGCAGCAGCCTGAAAAGAAGAAATTCGGTCTTTTTGGCGGCAGCCCCGCTAAGGTAAGGGCGTTTGTGGAAATCACTCCGCTGGACAGCGCAAAGGCTTACCTGAAGGAAATTCTCGAAAAAATGGGTATCGTTCATTTTGAAATGTCAGCGGAAGAGGTGGAAGGCGGCGCAGTCATCAGTATCTCCGGCGAAGATGTCGGCTTTATCATCGGCCACAGAGGAGAAACGCTGGACGCTTTGCAGTATCTGGTTGGTCTGGTCGCTAATCATGTCGATGAGGAATATTACAGAGTTTCTATCAATATCGGCAATTACAGAGAAAAGAGAGAAAAAACACTTGAGATTCTCGGCAGAAAGCTGGCGTTCAAGGCAGTCAAGACCGGTATGAAAACCTCTCTTGAACCGATGAATCCCTACGAAAGAAGAATTATCCATACTGCCGTACAGAAGGTGAAGGGTGCCGTTTCGTGGAGTGAGGGTGAGAATATGCACCGTCATGTTGTCATCGGCCCTGATCCTGAATACAAGCCCGCCTATACCGGCAGAGGTCACCGCAGAGGCGACAGGGGCGAGCGTTCTTCCAATTTCAATAAGGACGGTTCCTACAACCGCAGACCCCGTTCCAGCGGATACCAGAGAAGAACTTATGCAGAGGGCGAGAGCCACCCGCAGGACAGCCTGTTCAGCAGCTTTGAGGACGATAAGACCGCAAGCGCTGTGAGAGAGAGCATCAACGAAAGACCTGATACCTCCCTTTACGGCAGAATCGAAGTCAGAAAGCCTGAATGATTCTCTTAAAAATCAGCACCGACAGAAGAAACAGAACTTCTGCCGGTGCTTTTTTATGCGGTCATTTCTGTGGAAACTGTTCTTGTTTTAGGAATGCGGATAACATATTCAATGCAGTCACCGTCATCATACTGCTCTGTTTCAGCCGCCAGCCCTGATACCTGCAGTGCGGTTACTGCCTTGCTGACGGTGTTGTGAAACATACGGATATCTCTCAGAACGCCCTTTCTGCGCTGCATACGCATTCTTTCATAAAGTGTCTGACCGATATAGTCCTCTACATATTGCTCGGATTGTGAAATATTCATACTTCTTTCTATGATATCGCTGAGCACAATGCGCCGGTCGGTTTTGTTTTCTACTTTCAGAACCGCTTTGGCGTGACGCTCACTCAGATGCGCTTGTATCATCAGCTCTTTTTCCTCATCGTCCAGATACAGAAGTTTCAGTCTTTCGGAAATGGCGGAGGGTCTTTTTCCCAGATAACGGGCGGCATCCTGCGGAGAAAGCTGTTCACGGGACATCCACTGGTGAATGCCTTCGGCTTCTTCAAAGCAATTGAGGTCGGCGCGCTGGAGGTTTTCTTCGAGAGAAAGCACTTCTGCCTGATTGTCTGTGCAGGTGATGATGATGCAGGGGATCTTTGTGTAACCGCAAAGAGCGGCGGCACGTAAACGGCGTTCACCGGCAATCAGCTCGTATTCCATCGCTGTGACTTTTCGCACGGTAACAGGCTGGAGAATGCCGTTATAGCGGATACTTCTTGCCAGTGCCTGCAAAGATTCGGCATCATAATATTTTCTTGCCTGTGTCTTGCAGGGTCTGATTTGAACCAACGGGATTTCCACGATTTTTCCGGTTTTTCTAAGATTCAGTACCATTTTGATTACCCCTTTCTGAAAAAGATTATAGCAGGTTTCACCAAAAAAGTTTGTCAAATTATGGTAATTATAACCAACGAAATAGCAGAAAAGTTTTCCACATAAAGTTGAATTGTTGTTAAAAACTTTTTCACAGACAAAGACAGGCACATACGCCGGATCACTGTTTTGCTGTTCCGGAATATGTGCCTGTATCTGACAGAAGTACCGGCTGTTCTGATGGTGTCCAGAGCAGAGCTGCGGTATCAGGAAAGGGGCTGTTTGGCAATTTTGACCCCTCTGCGGGGATAACGTACGGGAGTAGAACTGTGTTTCGTCAGACAAATGACGGTGCGTACACTTTCATCAGGCAGTATCAGAGAATGCACGGTGGTTTTCTGACAGCCCAGCAAACGCACCGCAGCTGCAGCCGCTTTCAATTCGCTTTCACCGTCGGGGCCTTTCATCGCAATGAACTGACCGCCGACTTTGATATACGGAATGCAGTATTCGCAGAGAGAAGGAAGATTTGCCACCGCACGGGAAACAGCATAGTCATACTGTTCCCGATATTCCGGTTTCTGACCGTATTCCTCTGCACGGGCGTGGAGCAGTTCCGCTTTGAGCGAGAGTGTTCTGCATACCTCGTCCAGAAACAGCAGACGCTTGTTCAGACTGTCCAGAAGCGTCAGCTGCAAGTCAGGACGCATGATTTTCAGCGGAATACCCGGAAAGCCTGCCCCTGTGCCGATATCAATGATTTTTGCGCCTTCGCTGATCTGTGTACAGGTCAGAACGGAAAGGCTGTCGATAAAGTGTTTGACGGCGATTTCCTTTTCTTCCGTGATGGCGGTGAGGTTCATTTTTTCGTTCCACTCAACAAGCAGTCTGGCGTAAGTTTCAAAGGCGGTTTTCTGGCTGTCGCTCAGAGGAAACTGTTTTTCGGCGCACCAGCCTGCTAAAATTTCTGTTATCATGCGTTCATTCCTCCGGATTCTTTTTCAGCGTGGAAAGATAGATAATCAGCACCGAAATGTCCGCAGGGCTGACACCGGAAATGCGGCTTGCCTGACCGATGTTTTCAGGGCGCACCTTGCTGAGCTTTTCACGGGCTTCTAAACGCAGTCCCTCGATTTTGCTGTAATCGGTGTCCTTCGGCAAAAGTTTTTTCTCTAACTTGCGTACACGCTCGATAATCAGAAGCTGACGCTGGATATATCCGTCATACTTCACTTCGATTTCGATTTGCTCGAAAATGTTCGGGTTCAGTGCGGGACGGCCGGTATCAACGGGTGTCAGTGCCTCATAGCTCAGTTCCGGACGTTTCAGAAGGTCTATCAGGCGTGTACCGTTGGCAACTTCCGTTGTATGGTGTTCACGCAGTATCTGATTCAATGCTTCTGTGGGTGAAAGCACCGTTCCGGCGATACGTTCCCGCTCTTTCTGCATCTGTGCCTGTTTTGCTGTGAATTTTTCCCAGCGGGCGTCGGAAATCAGACCGATTTCACGCCCGATCGGTGTCAGACGGGTGTCGGCGTTGTCCTGACGCAGAATCAGACGGTATTCACTGCGGGAGGTCATCATGCGGTAAGGATCGTTGCAGCCCTTCGTGACAAGGTCATCAATCAATGTGCCGATGTACGAGCCGGAACGCTCCAGAATAAGCGGCGGTCTGCCCTGTATTTTTAAAGCGGCGTTGATGCCTGCTACTAATCCCTGTGCGGCGGCTTCTTCGTAACCGGAACTGCCGTTGAACTGCCCTGCACCATACAGTCCTGCGAAATCCCTGAATTCCAGCGTACTGTACATTTGTATCGGGTCGGCGCAGTAATATTCAATCGCATACGCCGGACGCATGACGACACAGTGCTCCAGACCCTTGATGGAATGATAAAAGGCGATCTGGACATCTTCCGGCAAAGACGAGGACATTCCCTGCAAATACATTTCTTCGGTGTCCAGTCCGCACGGCTCAATAAACAGCTGGTGGCGTTCCTTGTCGGCAAAACGTACGATCTTATCTTCCAGACTCGGACAGTAGCGCGGTCCTATACCCTCGATCTTTCCGCTGTACATCGGAGAACGGTGGATATTGTCAAGAATGATTTGCTTTGTGCGGGCGTTTGTCCAGCTGACGTGACATTTTACTTTGTTTTCGGTGGGGTGTTCCGTGTCGTAGGAAAAAGGAACGACAGGGTCATCGCCGCACTGTTCCTCCAGATCAGTGAAGTCAATACTGGATTTCAGTACTCTGGCGGGTGTGCCTGTCTTGAAACGGCGAATAGACATTCCTAACTTTTCGAGCGCATCGGGTAAAAACTTTGACGGGAACATTCCGTCAGGCCCGCTTTCATAAGACACATCGCCTACATAGATTTTTCCGCCCAGATAAGTTCCCGTTGCCAGAATGACCGCTTTTGCACGGTACTGGGCTTCCAGTCGGGTCGTCAGCAGCCATGAACCGTCATCGTTCCGTGTCAGGTCGGTAATTTCCGCCTGATGCAGTTCCAGATTTTCCTGCAGTTCCAATGTATGCTTCATACGGGTGCTGTACGCTCTCCGATCAATTTGTGCCCGCAGAGAATGTACAGCAGGTCCCTTTCCCCTGTTGAGCATTCGCATCTGCAAAAAGCAAGCATCGGCGGCCTTTCCCATTTCACCGCCGAGTGCATCAATTTCCCTGACCAGATGTCCCTTGGCTGTGCCGCCGATAGACGGATTGCAGGGACAATTGCCGACAGCATCCATGTTGATAGTAAATACAGCGGTTTTGCAGCCCAGACGAGCAGCAGCCAGTCCCGCCTCTATACCGGCATGACCTGCACCAATAACCGCTACTTCAAAACTACCTGCCTCAAATTTCATAATGCACCTTCTCCATCCTTTGAGATTTCCCTCCTATTATAATACAAAATTTCCCGTTTGTACAGCGTAATGTTCCAAATTGCGTCAGGGGGCTGTTTCAGGACAGCCGGCTTTGAATTCTGAAAAATGTTTCACGTGAAACAATCGGAATCTGCGGTTCAAAAAATGTTTCACGTGAAACAATCGGAATCTGCGGCTCGAAAAATGTTTCACGTGAAACAATCGAAATCTGCGGTTCAAAAAATGTTTCACGTGAAACAATCGGAATCTGCGGCTCGAAAAATGTTTCACGTGAAACAATCGGAATC
>CADCQO010000259.1 GCA_902803585.1 uncultured Ruminococcus sp. | reverse complement strand
CTTTGTCACGTTCCGCCGCCGCCTGTGCTGTAAGCGTTTCAGCTTCCGCTAATTTTTGCTCCAGTTCACGGCGGCTGTCCTCCAGTTTCTGTACGACTGATTCAAATTTCGTGTTCTCGTGCGATACCAGTTCTTTCGCCCGCTCTACCACTTCCTGTGAGATACCTAACCGTTCTGAAATAGCAAAGGCATTGGAACGTCCGGGCATACCAATCAGCAGTTTATAGGTAGGACGCAGAGTTGCTACGTCAAATTCACAGCAGGCATTTTCGACACCAGCTGTGTCCAGTGCAAAGCTTTTTAATTCAGCATAATGAGTGGTAGAAGCGATTTTCGCCCCCTGTGAACGCAGTTTTTCGAGTATCGCCGTTGCCAGAGCCGCGCCTTCAACAGGGTCAGTACCTGCACCGAGTTCATCAATCAATACCAGACTTTTTTCATCTGCACAATCCAGTATACGCCTGATATTGGTAATATGCGCAGAGAAGGTGGATAATGACTGTTCGATGCTCTGTTCATCACCGATATCTACCAGTACATGGGTAAAAACGGATAACTCGCTGTTATCGGCGGCAGGTATCATCAAGCCACACATTGCCATCAGCGACAGCAAGCCAAGCGTTTTCAGGGATACCGTCTTACCGCCCGTATTAGGGCCTGTGACTACCAGCGTATCAAAATGAATTCCCAGTTCAATGGTGGTGGGAACAACTTTATCGGCGGCAATCAGCGGGTGACGGGCGTTTTTGAGCGCAATTCTGCCGGTATTATTCATAACGGGCAGACTTGCCTTCATCTTGTACGCCAGATGTGCTTTGGCAAAAATGACATTCAGTTCCGTCAGAATATGGTAGCTGTTACAGATACCATCTGCGTATGCACCCAATTCGGCAGACAGCTCCGCTAAAATGCGGTCAATTTCCGTCTGCTCTTTCGCATGAAGCAGACGGATCTCGTTGTTGGCCTCTACAACGCTCATCGGCTCAATAAAGACCGTTGCACCGCTCGATGAAGTATCATGCACCAGACCCGGCACCGAAGAGCGGAATTCTGCTTTGACAGGCACAACATACCGCCCGCTCCTCATGGTGACGATGCTGTCCTGCAGATACTTCTGCATGGAAGAGGAGTGTATCAGCGTATCCAGACGGTCACGCACTTTTGCTGCCGCCGCTGCCAGTTTACGGCGGATATTGGCCAGTTCAGGTGAAGCATTGTCGGCAATTTCTTCTTCTGAAAGAATCGCCCCTGTAATTTTGGTTTCCATGTGTTTGTTGGGAGTGAGCGCATTGAAACGGCGGTCAAGGCACGTTTCGATGGAAGCGGATTTGTCCCGCCATTCTCCAACTGTTCTTATCACCCGCAGCAAAGCCGCTGAACGCAGCAGTTCCAGTGTCGTCAGGACAGCCCCCGCCTGCGCCCTGCGGAGTGCATTTGTCATATTATGTAAGCTGCCGAATGCCGGTGCTCCGAAACGTCCCGAAAGCGCATGGGCATCGTATGTTTCCTGCAAAAGCTCTCTGACCTCGAATAAACCTTCCGATGGTTCTATTGACAATGCCATCTGACGGGCATCTTCAAAAGAGGTCTGCTCTGCCAAAAGCGTCAGCACTTTGTCCAGTTCCAACGCCTGATAATCTTTTTTCATGTTTTGCTCCTTTTCTGTGAAACAGTTTCTATTCTGCTGTTTCAGTTCCGGCCGTGTCTTTCTCTAACTGCACGACCTGATGATAGTAATCCAGTGTATATAAATGTGCCGCCGTCATCGCTGTAATATACTTTTCCGTACAAACACCCAGCTGCCGCAGGGAATCTTCGGCTGTACGGAAAGAAAAAATTTTCTTCGGTTCGGCACACAGCACATAGCGAAAGGCTGTCAGCGCTCCTTTTGAGAGCGGACAGCACAGCCCTTCGCTATGACATTTTATACAGCGCAGTGTATTTTCCTGATAGTAAAAATACATCGTTTCGTCCTCATACGCTCCGCACCCGCTGCAATAGAGCAATTGAGGCATCCAGCCGCTGATCACCGCCAGCCTTATTTCAAAAATTGTTTTGATCCGTTCAGGCTGGCTGTTCTTCTCCAGAAGGTGCAGAGAGTTCAGCAGCAGTTCCAGTACCTGAGAGGATTCCGTATTTTCCGGCACCGTCTTCATGACCAGCTCGCAAAAATAGTTTGCCAGTGACAGCCGGACAAGATCCTCTGCCGAACCAAAAAATGTCCGTATCAGAACGGCTTCCTCTACGACACAGTACTGCCGCCCCTCAAAAATACTGAAACGGGAATAGCTCAGCGGCTGTGTAGCGGAAAAATTACGGCTGTTGGGTTTGTTCGCTCTCCGCACAAAACAGTTTTTTACGCCGCAGTCTTTCGTCAGGATAACCAGACATCTGTCTTTATCGCCAACGACCCGATCCATCAGAATCAGGCCTTCCGTATCCGTCCTCATCGTCTTCCTCCGTTTGTTCCTCCGTATCCTGCGGAGGATAACCTAACTTGATACGGCAATAATTCAGGTAATCGCTGACCCGTCCGGTATTGACAAAGTTCCGCCAAGCGGTATTTTCGTCCATACATCGACACCTCCTTTGTCTGAATTGATGTATGGTATTATTATACCCGCTTTCTCCTGCATTATTACCGATTTTCTGTCATTTACAATTTTTCTCAGCTGTCAAAATCGCTGCTGTCATAGCCCATCGAACGCAGCAGCGTTTCACGGTTGCGCCAGTCCTCTTTGACCTTTACCCACAGCTGAAGATTTACCTTGCATTCAAACAAGCGTTCCATATCCTGACGGGCGTAAGTGCCGATTTTTTTCAGCATAGAACCGCCTTTTCCGATGATAATACCCTTGTGCGTGGCTCTCTCGCAGAAAATCACTGCATCCATGTCAATCAGACCGCCTTCAGGACGCTCCTTCATACGTTCAACAACTACCGCCGTACCGTGAGGCACTTCCCGCTCTAACAAACGCAGCAGCTTTTCCCGAATCATTTCAGCCGCAATGACCCGTTCCGGCTGGTCGGTCAGAGTATCCTCATCAAAGAGAAAATCCCCTTCTCCGGCTAATGACCGCATTTCCTGCTTCAATGCGGGAATACCGTCACCCGTCTGGGCAGAACAAGGCACGACTGCGCTGAACGGATACAAGGCGGATAATCCGGCAATCTGCCGTGCCAGTACCGTTTTATCCTGTATCGTGTCAATTTTGTTGATCGCCAGTACAGCAGGTAAGTCCAGCGCACGGAACTTTTCAATCAGCTGTTTTTCTTCTTCCGCAATTTCCCTGTCTGCCTCTGTCACCAGTACACACATATCCACTCCCGCTACTGATTCATTGATAGAACGCAGCATATAGCGGTCAAGGTCGTTTCTGGGACGATGCAGTCCGGGTGTATCAATGAATACCAGCTGTGTATTCTCCTCTGTCAGCACACCCATAATACGGGTGCGGGTTGTCTGGGGCTTGGATGATACAATAGCAATTTTTTCCCCCAGCATTCTGTTCAGCAAAGATGATTTGCCGACATTCGGTCTGCCGACAATCGCAATAAACGCACTTCTTCTCTCCATTACTCCGATCCCTCTCCTTTTTCAAGTCATTTTCTGCTTCCGATTTTTTTGAATCCCCACACAATATACACTATACATATAATTGCGGATAAAGTCAATGCACATAAATTAACAGGGTGGCTGCCGTAGAATGCAAACAACTCCTGCCAGCCTTCACCGTTCCAGAACAGCAGCACACCTATTACCGCCGCAAAAAACGCCAGTATCAGCACTGCTCCTGCTGCGGCATCTTTGGCATGACGGATATGCTCGTCCCGCTCCGGACTGACTTTATCGCACAGCTCCTCTATCGCCGTATTCACCGCCTCTGCTGCCAGAACTCCACCAATTGTCAGCAGCAGCAAAATATATTCTTCTCGGGAAAAATGAAAAAAACGTGCAAAAATGAGAACATACAGTGCTGCCACTGTATGAAATCTCATGTTTCGCTCGTTTTTGACACAATGTATGAATCCGTTGAAAGCGTATTGAAAACCCTTCAGAAAGGACAGCATCAGGACTCGTCCTTCATAACGTAACTGAAAGAACTCGGCAGACCCAGCTGTGTCATTACCTGCTCTTCCTTTTCGCGCATACGAATTCTCTGCAGGCCGTTATCCTCGTGGTCATATCCCAGCAGATGCAGCATGGAATGTGCTGTCAGATAACCTACTTCTCTCTGCAGGCTGTGACCAAAACGCTCTGCCTGTTCAATCGCCGTTTCCATCGAGATTACAATATCTCCGAGAATCTTTGCGCCGGTGGTGGGGTCTGTATCATACTTGCCGTTTTCGCCCATCGGAAACGACAGTACATCTGTTACGGAATCTTTATTGCGGTAAATAGCATTCAGTTCCTTGATCTGCTTATTGTTTACGAGCGTAACGCTGACTTCTACCGAGCCTTCAAACCGCTCCATCTTCAATACGGCATTACAGCATCTTCTTATCAGCATTCTCAGACCAGTAGGAATTTTAATGTCCTTCTGCTTGTTCGTAATAATAACCTTTATCTTATCCATTTTTCAAACACGCCTTTCTTAATCGTTAGAATGTCACGCCGTCCTTTTTCAGGGAAATCACTTCTGCCGTTTATTCACAGCATTCTCATACGCTTTGATGATGTCCTGCACCAATTTGTTCCTCACAACATCTTTTGCAGAAAACATCACCGTCTCTATCCCTTCAATATCCCTGAGTATCCTTACGGCATCTTTCAGACCCGAACGCACACCATTGGGCAGGTCGATCTGAGTAATATCTCCTGTAATGACCATCTTTGAATTGAAACCAAGCCTCGTCAGAAACATTTTCATCTGCTCAGGCGTAGTATTCTGTGCCTCATCAAGAATAATAAAGCTGTCGTCCAGCGTTCTTCCCCTCATATACGCCAGCGGTGCTACTTCAATATTGCCGCGCTCCACATATTTCTGATACGTTTCCGCCCCCAGCATATCAAACAGCGCATCATACAGCGGCCGCAGATACGGATCGACCTTACTCTGTAAATCCCCCGGCAAAAATCCCAGCTTTTCACCGGCTTCCACCGCAGGTCTTGTCAGAATAATGCGGTTGATTTCCCGGGCACGGAAAGCTGCCACTGCCATAGCTACCGCCAGATAGGTCTTGCCTGTTCCCGCAGGTCCCACTCCTACAACAACCGTATTTTTGCGGATCGCTGTGCAGTAGCTTTTCTGACCCAGTGTTTTGGGCTTTACCGGCCGCCCTTTCGAGGTAATACAGATACAATCTCCTGCCAGCTGCTCAATCCGGTGTTCATTTCCCTCATTCACCAGCGACATACAATAGCGCACATTCTGATCGCTGAGGGCTTCACCTTTATTCAGCAGGCTCAGCAGGCTTTCAATTACCTTGACAGCTCTGGCGACATTTTCGGGATCACCTGTTACTTTCAGTTCCGAACCACGGCACACTACCGAAACCATATACTCATTTTGTATCAGTTTGATATTTTCGTCAAACGTACCGAACAGTGCCACAGCCTGTTCCATGCGGTCAATATTGATAACTTGTTCGAGCATTCCATCACCTGAATTATATTTCTGTCAAAGCAGATTATTAACATTTTTAGCAAAAATATGGAATAGAGATAGTTTTTCCTTAATTATAACATAAAAATAGTTAAAAGTCACTATATTTTTTGAAAATTTATGAATTTTTATCAAATTTTTTTGTCCAAAACGCAAAGGCAGCTGTACGGAATAACATTTGTGAAAATAGCTATCATCATTGCAGGAACAGAACAAACTCTGAAAAAGCAGGTATGTGTTCAGGCTGTTGATTTTTCCGACAAAAAGAAAAGCGCATGAAAACCGAGTAAAAACTCTGTTCTCATGCGCTTTTGGCGGAGGACAAGGGATTTGAACCCTCGCGCCGGTTTCCCG
>CADCQO010000258.1 GCA_902803585.1 uncultured Ruminococcus sp. | reverse complement strand
ATGAAAAGAAGCCGCTCCCTTTTATCAGAGGAAGCGGCTTTCTTCTGTGAGAAAATTCATTTTCGGGGTTACGTTCTGAGCTGTCAGAAAACAATTCACGGGGGGTACGTTCTGAGCTGTCAGAAAAAGGGTTTACGGAGCGGCATTTCGATAGGTTTCCATAATCTGGGAGCGGAACTGCTCAAAGGACATATTCGAGAAATCTCCGCCGTCCTTATCTCCGTCAAGGCTGAATCTGAAGTTCTGCTCCTGATTGCCAAAGTTCACATAGGGCGTTATGATGCCCTCGTAGTTGGCTTTTACGATGTTGTACATCTTGTTGAAATCCTCGTCACTGGTCAGCATCTCTGTTTTGGAGAGCTTTTCCAGAGCGGCGGTATACTTTTCCCTGACATAGGAAAGTTCCGGCAGGCAATCATGTGTAACAGTACTGCTGATAAGGGCGTTCTGCTGGGGACCCATTGTAGCGGACATGGACGAATACGGATCAATGACAGCGCAGTTTCTGTTCAGACCATATGTAATGCCCAGTGTGCGGTCGTTGTCATAGATGATGAAAACCGCCTTTCCGTCATCTTTGCGGAAATAGATATAGTGGTTGTTGTAGTTGTTGCGGATATCATCAGGATCGCCGGCAAAATATCCCGCCGCCATAAAATTGGCATAGCTGTCAACGTCAAGTACCTTTTCCAGCTCGTCCTTTGTGATGCCGGACTGGTTAATGACGTTCAGGAAATTGATGAGTGATTCATGCTTTGAAGTCTTTTTGTTGGTCTTGAGGTTGAAATTGTACTTGATGCCTTCGGAATTTTTCTGGATACCGTAGGAATTGCCGATTTTGTAATTCGCACCCCTCCAGAATCTTGTGCGGTTGCCGTTATGATCACATTCTGACCACATACATTTGTAGAGGTCCCCGCCCAGTGCCGAAGCAGGCAGTCTTTTTTGCAGAAAGTTTTTGTCAACCGGTTCATAAATCTTGACCAGACCATAGTTATTGCCGTTCATGCTAAGCTGTGAAAGACCAATCTTCTGTACAAGACAGTCTGCCGCTCCGAACAGCTTAGTGGCATATATTTCCCTGATGTTTGTTTCATCATAGGTCACGTTCCACTTAACGTCCAGCTCATTGAGGGTAGCGAAGGTACGCTTTTTTCTTTCGTCACGCGCCGCACCGTTTGACCATTCTTTTGCCTCATCGCCGTAACTGTCCTTGTCGTCAAATGTTTCGTCAAAACTCAGTTTGAAGCTGAAAATGTTCGGCATACTGTTTTGGTCATAGAAGGGACAGATCGACTGGTTGCCTTTCAGACGGATACCTGTTTCGGGAATCGTATAGCTTTTTGAACCGACCGTAATCGTTACGTCCGCCTTGCGGTATATCTCAGATTTTTTGTTGTCGTCCTGCGCCGTGTACTTCTCATAGTCCGCCTGCAGTTTGTTTATCTCTTCATCTGATATGGATACACTGACGGATACTCTGTTTTCCAGTTTGAACAGCTCTTCGTAAATAGCAAGTCCCTCTGCTTCTGTTTCCGTATAGGAAACTGCATTTGTTTCGGACTGTTCAGATACCGCAGAATTTGCTGAGGTCTGCGATACATAGGAACTTTCCCCTTTTTTGTCAGACTGTTTTCCGGAACCGGAACAGCCGGAAAAACCTGCCGCCATCATCAATACTGCCATGAGCAGTGCTATTTTTCTTTTCATAGAAATTGTCCTTTCTGAATGATTTTCTGTTGGAATGACGGTTGTAACACCGAAAAAACTTTCACGGACAGGCAAAGCACTGTCCGCAGATGTCAATTGCCCCGCATCTGCACAGACAGATTGACGGGTTGAAGGAATTGTGTTATACTGCATACACACGATCACACATGGACGGAAACAGCAGTGTATCCGACGGCTGTTTTTATCGCTTCACTGTGACCGGATTATGCGAAAGGAAAATGATAATGATAAAAATACTGTTTGTGTGCCACGGCAACATCTGCCGCAGTCCCATGGCGGAATTCATCATGAAAGACATCGTTAAACGAAACCACCGTGAACAGGATTTTGAAATTGCTTCGGCGGCGACCTCTTCAGAAGAACTGGGCAATCCTGTGTATCCGCCTGCCAGAAGAAAACTGGCGGAACATGGTCTGCGCTGTGACGGCAAGACCGCCAGACAAATGACCATCAGCGACTATCACTATTATGACCTTCTCATTGTCATGGATTACAACAATCTAAAGAACGCCAAGCGCATAATTGGCAGTGATACCGGCAGCAAACTTCACTTGCTGATGGAATACACACCTGAAGGCGGTACTGTTTCCGACCCGTGGTATACAAGAAACTTTGAAAAGGCCTACAATGATATTCTCAGAGGCTGTGAGGGCTTGTTCGCCTTTCTGTGCCGGTCACTGTAACCGGCAACCGCAGTGTTCCGCTCTCAGGTGTCCTCTTTGTCTATCTTCTTCATAAGCTGGTCAATGGTCACGCCGTATTTTTTAGCAATGTCCTGCGCATAGCTGACACCCCCCAGTCGGCCAAGATTCACCGTCTTGTTTTCGTCTGCGGGAAAATGTGTATAGATACTGTCCACAGGACTGAAAGAACACGTTTCAGCCGGCACATACAGTCCGCACTGACCAAAAAGGAACACCAGACCGATTGCCTGTGTCAGAGTCGTTTTACCGCCACGATTCGGCCCCGTCATAATGTAAATGCCATGTTCAGGGGTAAACTCAAAATCGTTGCGGATAATTTCGAACTTCGTGCCGCTGACATTCTGTATTGCCAGTTTGAAGTTGTAAACGCCTGTTGTGTGCATTTCCCGCTTGTCACTGTCTGAAATTTCCGGTTTGCACAGCGGAATGCTCAGTGCCCGCACTTTCTCCAGATAGTCCGACCAGCGAATGTAAAAAATGAATTCGGGGATCATTTTCGTCAGACCGTAACCGCTGACGTTCGTATATTTGGAGAGCTTGTTTTTGAGCTGTCTGACCGTTGAACCAAGCATTTCTGTCATGGTGCGGCTGAGATTTCTCATGAGAGGGTCATCTCCCGCTACCTTGCCCGCCATATGGATCTTTGTCATGCCGTGAAAGCCCGCCCCGCTGCTGATTTCGTTTTTCTTTGAGGAAAAATCCAGAAATTTGCTGAGCAGACCCGGACGGGTAAACGGTTCATTGTTGATAGACACAATCCCCACTTCCACCGGTCTTAAACGGCTGTCCAGATTGACGCCGATCGACAGACTCTTTACCTGACCAATCTCACCCACCAACTCCTTGATGTCGTCATGCAGATACTCAAAACCATTCTGGTTGTAAACAGAACCAACAAACTCCTTCAGCTCCAGCAAACCTTCTGAGTGAATATCATGCTCTGACAGGGACTGATAGATGCCGGAAATGCAGCTGACATAAACGTCCAGCTCGTGCAGGCGGTTGATCAGCTGCCAGATGGGTTCTGCCGTGTTATCCTTGACGGACTTTTCCAGTTCTTTGAGATAAGCTAATTCGTCCAGCAGTTCCTTGATACGCTCCCGGAGTTTCGGAAAGTGAAAAATATCATCAAACACATCTCTGCGGTAACGGATAACCTCCGGTCTGCGTTCAATATTGATCATGATGTTCCTGATAATATTCTGCTCGTATGTTTCACCCGACAGCTTCTCGCAGATATACTCTACCGACAGATCATTCACTGCCTCTGCACTCAGCGGGTGATTTTCAGGCTTGACTCCCTTTGGATACAATAAACTGAACTCCACTACCTTCCCTCCTGTACACAATTTTCTTCATTATAACACAACAGCATTCACCATACAACAATTTTTTCTGCCATGCTATTGATTTTTTGTCAACTATGCGATAAAATAGGGAATGAAAAAACGCCGCCCCCAAACAGACGGCGTTTCACTGCAGTCATTGCCCCCCGAAACAGACGGTGAAAGAATGCTATTAAAAAACAGAGGAATTGACCATGAGAAAAAAATTTTTTGCCCTGACGGCACTGCTCCTTCTTGTCATCATGTCTATGGGAGGATGTGCCGATTTTGCTTTCAATCCCATCGGACGCTGGACATTCGTAGAACAGCGGTTATATACTGACGGCACACTGACCGATACGCTCCCTCCCGAACAGGGACATACCGTTTCACTCGTTTTCAAAAAGTCCGGCAGCGGCTACATCGACAGCGGAACAAAGGACACGATGTCTTTCACCTATGAATACACCGACAAAGACGTTACTGTGACCCGTACACAAAAGCAGGACATTACAAAACCTTCCGTTTATCAGGTCACAGATAACGGTCAGAAACTGATATATGTTGTTGATGAGGCTGAACTTACTGACGAACAGGGAAACTCCGTTCACTATCGTGTGGAAAACGTCTTTACAAGATAAGACTTCCCTATATGAAAAATGGCTGCTGTACGCGAAGTACGGCGGCCATGTTTTTTTGCGCTGTTTTTGATGTTACCCCCAAAAAATGCGTTTAGTTTTGCTGAGAAAAGTACTCCTTCCGGCTGACTGCCAGTGCAAGGATTTTCCACTTCTCACCGAACAGTTCACAGATTTCCTGCTCAATATCCCTGAAGCCCGCTGCCTTGTAACAATAGTATGGGGGCTTCAAGTTGTATATGAACATTACTCAGAATGCCCTGTAATCGTTTTTGCCTGAAAAGGGAAACTATACTTGTAACAATAAAAGAACGCTTACAGGGCTGATGCAGGCTGCCTACAGCCTATTTTCTTTTGCTTGTACATTCCATCTTGAACTGTTCTGATGAATAGTTTATAATATATTCAGAAGCTCTCAGGAGGTGTGGAAAATGGGTATCTTTGTTAATCCGGGCAATGAAAGCTTTACAGAAGCTTTGAATTCAAAAATATATGTGGATAAATCTGGTCTGATATCTGTAATAAATCAAAGAATAAAGACTAATCAGAAGTATATCTGTGTCAGCCGTCCGAGAAGGTTCGGAAAGTCACTCAATTTGGGTATGCTTTCAGCTTATTACAGCAAGGACTGCGACAGTCGTGAACTTTTTGACAATCTTGTTATTTCAAAAATGGAAGGATATACTGATCATCTGAATAAGTATAATGTTATTTATCTGAATATGCAGCGTTTTCTTAGCAGTAGTGATGATATTGACGGTATGCTCCGGCTGCTGAAAAAAAGATTAGTAAAAGATCTGCAAAAGGAGTTTCCCGGAATAATATCCGATCCGGATGATGATATTACATTCAGCCTTGAAGAAATATATGACGAAACCGGAAACCCGTTTGTTTT
>CADCQO010000257.1 GCA_902803585.1 uncultured Ruminococcus sp. | reverse complement strand
GGCCGTCTTCCAGACCAAAACGCAGACGGAGCACACGTTCTTCACGGGGGGTCAGTGTAGCAAGAACCTCTGCCAGCTGTTCTTTCAGCAGGGTGTGAGAAGCAGCGTCCTGCGGAGCAGGGGCATCTTCATCAGGAATGAAGTCACCGAGATGGCTGTCTTCCTCTTCACCGATAGGCGTTTCGAGGGATACAGGTTCCTGCGCTACACGCATGATTTCACGGACCTTGTCTGTCGGCATATTGATGACTTCGGAAATTTCCTCTGCTGTGGGTTCATGGCCGGTCTGGTGCAGAAGCTGGTTGGATACCTTCTTGACCTTGTTGATTGTTTCCACCATATGTACCGGAATACGGATAGTTCTTGCCTGATCCGCAATGGCTCTGGTGATTGCCTGACGGATCCACCATGTTGCATAGGTGGAGAATTTGAAGCCCTTTGTGTAGTCGAATTTTTCAACAGCTTTGATCAGACCGAGGTTTCCTTCCTGAATCAGATCGAGGAACTGCATACCTCTGCCGAGGTAGCGCTTAGCGATGCTGACAACCAGACGGAGATTTGCTTCGGACAGGCGCTTTTTGGCGGCTACATCGCCATGAGAGATACGGATAGCGAGATCCAGCTCTTCTTCTGCGGATAACAGCGGTACACGTCCGATTTCCTTGAGGTAGATTTTAACAGGGTCATCAATGGTAATGCTGTCACCGGAAGGTTCGCCGTCCTCATCGTCCATCATATCGCTGTTTTCAGAGATAGAGGTGAGCGCTACGTCATCGAGAATGATGTCGTCCAGCGTTTCAACGATTTCTACACCGCTGGTTTCGAGAGAATCGTAGAATTTTTCGAGCTGTTCAGGGTCAATATCCATCTCACCGATTGCATCAAGAATTTCCTTGTTGGTGAGCTGTCCCTTCGATTTGCCCAGTTCCATCAGATGGTTCAGCACAGTTTTTTTGTCGGGTTGAGTAATCATACATCATACCTCCTGCAATTTGTTCTTTCCTTTGTTTTGCGTGGGCGGACGGCGGAAAACAAACTGATACGATCCGTTCTGTTTGCGGCACCGTATTCATGCCGAGCTGCATCAATGCAAGATGTGATCTATTGAGCTGTTTTCCGAATATATCAGGCGGAAAGGCTGGCTGTCAGACAGTGCCGTTCCGCATAATAACGCAGTGTCCGGAATATTTTCCGGTGTGACAATGCGGATTATTCTGGTGAGATGCTCCCTCAGAAGCGGAATTTTTCCGTTCGTGTGTCATACAGCTTTGCTGGTTCAGAATCAAATGTCCTGTGTCAGCTACTGCTTTTTGTTCCGCAGACGGCGCACTTGTTCAAGAAGGGTGTCATTGTCTGCGGCGGCGATCTGCTCGGGTGTCAGCCTTTCGGCTTCTTCATGTAAGATCTCTATGTAGTCCTTTGCGGCTGCTCTGGGGTCTTCTTCTCTCGGATGAACCGCCAGTATTCTGGCAATTCTGCTGACCTCATCTTCAGAAAAGCTGTCCGAAATATCCGTTATGGAAAAATCATACCCCTGTGCGGCACGATGTCTGAGGGTTTCATAGACTTTGCGGTAGAAGAGGGTGCTGAACAGTTCCGGAGAGAGTGTCGGAAACAGCCCTGCCGCAATATCAGGGTGAGCGATGAGCAGCGCAATCAATGCTTCTTCGGTGCTGGCTGCCCGCAGATTGCAGGAAGCAGCATTGCCGGTATTTTCACGGGTGAGGGAAAGGGTGCGCCGTATCTCCTGCTGTTCCTGTCTGGCAGTCCGGCGGTTGTTGATGCGGGTATATTTTTCTGTCTGCTGTTTCAGTGCTGCCTTATCAATCGACAGTTCCTCAGAAAGTTTGGCAATATAGATATCTTTTTCGATGCTGTTATCCAGCGTAGCCAGAAGTTTGCAGGCTTCTGTCAGAAAATCAACTCTTTGCTGAGTGATATCGAGCTGATAACGGGCGCGCAGACGGTTCAGCCGGTAATCTACATCGTTTCCGCTTTTATTCAAAAGCATACGGAAACGTGCAGCTCCCTGTTCACCGTGTGATTTGATAAATTCATCGGGATCCTTGCCGTTGGGAACGGTCAGTATGCGGATATTGAGTCCGGTGGGACGCAGAATACCGATAGCACGGGCGGTTGCTTTCTGTCCGGCTTCATCGGCATCATAGCATATCACCACTTCGTCACAGTACCGTTTGATTATCAGTGCCTGTTCCTGTGTCAGAGCAGTACCGAGAGTAGCAACAGCGTTCTGAAATCCCGCCTGATGGAGAGCGATAACGTCCATATAGCCTTCTACCAGAATCAGCTGTCCGTGTGCCTCATTTTTGGCAAACTGGAGAGCATAGAGGTTCTGACTTTTGTTGAACACCGGCGTTTCAGAGGTGTTGAGGTATTTGGGTTTGATATCGGACATAATTCTCCCGCCGAATCCGATAACACGCCGCTGCAAGTCGATAATCGGAAACATGACCCTGTCCGAGAAACGGTCATAAGGGTTTCCCTTCTGTGAAAGGTTGGCGAGATTGGCCTGTATCATTTCCGTACCAGAAAAGCCCTTGCTTTTTAAATGGCTGACCAGTGCGAAGCGGGACTTTGGAGAATAGCCCAGTCCGAAATGGGTGATTGTTGCGGAAGAAAGCCGGCGTTTTTTGAGATAGCTGAGAGCTTCCTGTCCTTCGGGTGTGTAAAGCTGCCGGACGTAAAAGTGAGCTGCCTCACGGTTGGCTTCAAAGATACGCTGACGGAGTTTTGCAGAAGCGGTATCGGTGTCATTTTCCGGCACTGTCAGACCTGCCTTCTGTGCCAGCCACCGGATAGCATCTATATAGTCCAGATGTTCCATCTGCCGGACAAATCCCACTATATCGCCCGACGCATTGCAGCCGAAACAATGGTAAACGCCCAGTTCGGGAGATACGCTGAAAGAAGGTGTGCTGTCACCGTGAAAGGGGCACTTTCCCATCAGTCCCCGTCCGGACTTCTTCAATGTAACGTATTCCCCGATAATGTCGGCAATGTTGAGTCGTCTTTTGAGTTCCTGTTTGAATTCCTCCGATATTGCCATCGAGTTTCTCCTTCTGAAATAGGATAATTTTTACTGTCAGACGGGGGTCAGTTGACTTTCCAGCTCCCCGGAATGAATAGTTCTTTGAATTTTTCCGTAGCATAGAGGTCTGTCATGCCGGAAATATAATCGCAGACTGCCCGCTGCGGACTTTCTGTCTGGGCTGCCGTGCGCAGTTCAGGCGGCAGTTTGTCGAGGTGTTTCATAAAGTATGTAAAAAGCAGGTAAATAAGTTCCGGCACTTTTTTTTCTTCATGCTTGACACGGTCATTGGAGTATACGCTGTCAAACATGAACTGGTGGAGCTGTTCATATACTTTTTGCACCTCCGGCGACATTTTCAGTGTATCGCCTTCGGAATGTTCAATAACGGACATAACCATTGTATTGATGCGGGAAGTGGTTGTTGTGCCGAGAATATCGGTGATTTCCTTTGGAATATCCGTTTCCTTCATCACGCCGGCACGGACAGCATCGTCAATATCATGGTTCATGTAGGCGATTCTGTCCGCTATCCGGACAATACGGCCTTCCATTGTATCGGCTTCTTTGCCGGTTGTATGACAAACAATGCCGTTTCGTGTTTCATAAGTGAGGTTCAGACCCTGCCCGTCCTTTTCCAGAATGTCCACCACACGAAGACTCTGTTCATAGTGATGGAATCCCCCTGCCACCAGACTATTCAGGGCACGTTCTCCGGCGTGGCCGAAAGGCGTATGTCCGAGATCATGGGCGAGAGAAACAGCTTCTGTGAGGTCTTCATTCAGACGCAGGGCTCTCGCGATTGTGCGGGCAATCTGTGCTACCTCTAAGGTATGCGTCAGACGGGTGCGGTAATGGTCGCCCTCCGGAGAAAGGAACACCTGTGTTTTGTGTTTGAGCCGGCGGAATGATTTACAATGAACGATCCTGTCCCTGTCCCGCTGAAAATCTGTACGGACGGGACACTTCTCCTCCGGACGCTGCCGTCCCTTTGTCGCTGACGAAAGACAGGCATAAGGGGAGAGGGTCTGCTGTTCTATTGCTTCTGAGTGTTCACGAATCAACAAGATGACCACCTCCTGCTTTGTTTTGTACCGGTATTATACGCAAATTTTCAGCGGATACCTTTTTTGAAAAAAATCATTCAGGCGAATCCGGAAAAAGGGGAAAAAATTTGTGCCGGATAATGCGAACCGACACAAATAACTCGTGTAATGACTTTATACGTCAGAAAACCGTCAATACCTTCACTATTTTGGAAAAAATTTTGTATCTGTGATTTCTGTCGTGACAGAACCGCAGGTAGCATCTGCGAGCTTTTTCTGAAACAGGGAAAAACAGCTTTCAGCGATATGATACTTTATTTCCACACCGGTATGAAAGACAGTATCGTCAATCACACCGCCGTTAGCGGGTATCAGTCCGGAAATTTTTCCGTATTGTGCATAGTCACAGCAGAGTGAAGCAACCGCACAGCGTTCCATTGTTACGATACCGCCCGCCTCCAGTGCGATTTTGGCGCCTTTGGTGTAAGCTCTTACCAGACCGCCGGCACCGAGCAGGATACCGCCGAAATAGCGCGTCACAACTACCACAACATCAGTAACATCAGATTTCAGTATAACATCCAGAGCGGGCATACCTGCAGTGCCGTGCGGTTCGCCGTCATCGCTGAAGCGTCTGAGCTGACCGTCCCGAAGAACATACGCATAGACATTATGTGTAGCATCCCAGTGTTTCTGCCGTTTTTCGCTGATAAAATCCAGTGCCTGCTGTTCGGTGACAACAGGTCTGACATAGCCGATAAAGCGGGAACGCTGTTCCACGAATTCATCTGCGGCCTCCTGAGCGACTGTCTTGTAGTTGTTCATGCTATCCGCTCCATTCATCAAAAGATAGGGAAAAAAGGGACGACACAAAAGCTGTGCCGTCCCAACCGGAAATTGTCCGATGCTTACTTACCCATACCGTAACGCTTTTTGAACTTGTCAACACGTCCGCCCGTATCAACGAGCTTCTGTCTTCCTGTGAAGAACGGGTGACACTTTGAGCAGATTTCAACACGGATATTGCTCTTAGTAGAACCGGTTTCAATAACATTACCGCAAGCACAAGTGATGGTTGTCTGCTGGTAGTTCGGATGAATGTTCTCCTTCATTTTCCCTCACCTCTTTCGTTTCTCCATAGATAACAAACGAATTATACCATACTGATTCAGAAAAAGCAAGAATTTTTTTGGATTTTTCTTGAAGAATTTGAAGTTTATTGTTAAAGGGACGGGCCGTGCCGGAAATTTATTTGATTTTCACGTTTTCCATACCGTATGCAGGCATCAGATGCTGCCCGTTTCCGGAATAGTCTTGTCAACAGAAAGAGTTTGTACTATAATGTAGTGGAAATCGTGAAAAAGGGGAGATCAGCGTGGGATTTACAAAAAGAATGTATACAACCGTGAAGATTACAAAAAAGGCAGAGGCAAGCGTACTGCTGGGGCATCCGTGGGTATTTGACGGCGAATTGATGGAAATTGACGGGATACTGACAGACGGTGATCTGGTAGACGTGCTGTCGCATAAGGGCAGCTATCTCGGTACAGGTTTCTACAACAGCCACAGCAAAATCAGGATACGCATTATCAGCACCAATATCAATGACAAGTTTGATGAGGCATTTTTTGAACGCCGCCTGCGTTATGCGTGGGATTACCGAAAGACGGTGATGGGCG
>CADCQO010000256.1 GCA_902803585.1 uncultured Ruminococcus sp. | reverse complement strand
TTGTTTGTCTGTTCCATGTTCAGAATAACGGTGTTTCTCTTGATAAACTCGTCAGCCATAGTGGTGACTTCCTTGTCAAAGCTCTCAGGCTTGAACAGAACGAAATGTACTTTTGCATCGTCATGTAAATTTATCACGTTATCCGATCCTTCCTCTTCAGCAGCCGATGCCGGCGGTTCTTCATACTCATCTGCCGGCATTTCGGGTTCCGCCGGTGCGGGTTCTTCTTCCTCTTCCTCGCTGTAGTAATCATCATAATCCATGTCTTCATCTGGCTGTTTTAAGATATTTCTGAATTTCTCTCTGAATCCTGCCATCGTTAACCATCCTCCATATTATCGGTATATTCTTGCGCCAAACAGTTTGGAGCCGATGCGCACCATATTGGCGCCCGATTGTATTGCTTCTGTAAAATCATCGGACATTCCCATGGAAAGAAAGTCCATGTTTACATTATCTAATGTTTTGGCTGAAATGTCAATAAATAATTCGTGCATACGGTCAAAAAATTTACAAACATCGGCTTTTCTGTCGCAAACAGGGGGAATTGTCATAAGGCCTCTCACTTTAATATGGTGCAGTTCCGACATTTGTTTAAGCAGTTCCTCAAGGGCTTCCGCAAAAACGCCGGATTTATTTTCTTCCCTGCCGATGTTGACCTCTGCCAGAACATCGGTAATGATGCCGTTTTTAGCCGACTGTCTGTCGATTTCCTGAGCCAGACGCAGGCTGTCCACAGACTGTATCATAGAAACTTTGCCGACGATCTGGCGCACCTTGTTGGTCTGCAAATGACCGATGAACTGGAGATCGCAGTGTGCAAGGTCGTATTCGTCATACTTTGAAAGCAGTTCCTGCACCTTGTTTTCTCCGATACAGCGCAGTCCCAGCGAAACAGCGTAGTTGATGACAGCGGGTTCTACTGTTTTGGTTGCCGCCAGAAAGGTGATATCCTCCGGTTTTCTGCCCGACTGTACGGCCGCGCCGGCGATTGCCTGTGTGATTTCTTCATAGTTCAGTCTGACCGCTTCAAGCCGTTCAGACATTTCTTCCGATAATTTTTCCGGCATACAGATTTGCTCCTTCCACAATGATTTCGTCATATACCTGCACCGCTCCGGGCTTTTGCAGGAACAGACTTTCCTTGTCCGACTCCGAAAGACTGCTGATAATGTAATCTTCCCCTGAGAAAATGGGGAGAATCTCACGGAATGCCACTTCGTTGCCGAACTTGATGAAAACGCCGGAACACAGCTTTGTTTCGGTTGTTTCATTGCCGTTTTCATCTTCTGTGGTGCGTGTCAGCTCCCGTTCATGTACGGCAGATTTAGGAATTGCAATACCGTGATAGGTACGCAGAATGATAGAAAACTTTCCCTTGCGGAGATTTGCCATTTCTGCGTTCATATAAGTACCTCTCAGAATGACAACGGCGTCAGAGGACTTTGTTTTCTGGTTGATAGAATACAGCTCTACCTCTAATTTTTCACCGGATACAACGGGAATATCCATATGCAGGCTGTAGGCGTTCTTGATTTTCAGGGCATCTTCCGCCGATACCGGACACGCCGCATACCAGTAAACGCCCTGAATGGTCTTTCCGATGACATTCTGGGGGACTTCCTTTTTCTGAATAGCCCCTTCCGCCATGTCCTCCGGCAGGATTTTGTCGAGTTTGTCCGCCGAAAAGATGTTTTCGTAGCCGTCCGCACTGCTGACAAAGTAGCCCGTGACAGGTGACTTGATTTCCTTGTTTTTTTTGCCTTTGGAAAGCTCCTGTTCCAGCTGTTTGCTTTTCAGCTCCAGTTCGCTGATCTTTGCGCCGTAGTGCAGGGATTTTCCCGTGATCAGCTGACGCTCATTGATGGCATACAGAATATCCTCCGACAGGGCATCGACATTTGTCAGACGGCCGTTGTTTTTTTCGATATTCGTTCTGACGAGATAAGAAGCGATGTTTTTATCCAGTTCAGACGGTGTTTTGGTAAAGGTTTCGGCGTTTTCCTGCAGCTGCTGGAGCATCGAGATTTTTTTCTTCAGAAGCTCGCTTTCCTGCTTTGTGCCGGCAGATGCCACGCTGTCAAAGACACCCGCCACCGGCTGATTGACAGAAACCTTTTCGCCGTCCTCCGCCACATAGGATATGATGCCGCTTCCGTCTGACGTAATCAGTTTTTCGTCATGAATGATAAAGCAGTCGCAGGTCACGGCGTTGTAGGCGATCGTTTCTTTGGCGATAATCGTGCTGACCTGCGTAAAGCTCGCACGGCAGACGACCGATATCACATACATAATGACCAGCACCGTGAGCAGTGTCATCAGCACACGCTTGATAATTGTCGTTTTGTCCAATCCTTTTTCACTCCCTTCTTGCTTGGCAGAGAGGTTTTCCTGAATACAGGCTCCGGACAGCGGAAAACCGCCGGTTCGTTTTTCAGAAGTTTGCCAGTATTTTTTCGGCTTCTGCCACAACGTCATCACAGCAGTCGACCTCTATCCAGTGGATATACTCGTCACGCTTGAACCATGTGAGCTGACGTTTGGCATAACGGCGGGTTTCCATTTTCAGCCGTTCCGCCGCCGCATCAAGCGTGATCTTGCCGTCCAGATAGGGCTTCAGCTCTTTGTAGCCGATTGCCGCCGAGGAGGTCACGCTCTTTTCAGAGGAATAAAAATGATCGGCTTCGGGCAGCAGACCATGCACCAGCATTTCGTCTGTACGGCGGTTAATGCGTTCATACAGATTCTGCCTGTCCGCAAAGGTCAGACCGATGGCGGTGACATCATAGGGCGAGGGGGTCAGCTTGGAAAGGGAGATCTGCTCGCTCATAGTAATGCCCGTCGTGCGGTAAATTTCTATCGCACGGACAATGCGCTTTCCGTCATTCGGTGAGAGTTTTTCTGCCGTTGTCGGGTCAAAGGCCGCCAGTTCCTTCAGCAGGGCTTCGCCGCCTTCTTCCTCAAAACGGGCGTTGAGTTCCGCCCTCAGTGCCTCGTCAGGCTGTTCCGCCGCAAAGGTCACATTGTCGATCAGTGAACGGATATATAATCCAGTGCCGCCGCATAGAATCGGCTGCTTTCCTCTGTCAATGATATCGTTGATGACTTCTGTCGCCAGACGTACATAGTCCGAAACGGAAAATGTTTCGCTCGGTTCAAGAAAGCTCATCAGGTGATGCGGGATACCCTGCATTTCTTCTTCGGTAGGTTTGGCAGAAGCGATTTCCATACCCTTGTAAATCTGCATGGAGTCCGCCGAAACGATCTCACCGTTATATTTCTTTGCCAGCGCTATCGCCAGAGAGGTTTTGCCGGAGGCGGTAGGGCCGACGATTGCAATCAGTTTCTTTTTGGGCTGGGGCGGTTCGGTGTGTGCTTCAATCACTGCCGGTGCGGGTTCCGGTATGACGGCAGGGGAGAGGACTTCGGCTTTGACGGTGTCCGGTTCTGCCGGCTGTGTTTTCTGACGGTCTGCCAGAATAACGGCTTTCATCGCATCAACGGCGGTAATGATTTCCGCTGTCAGGTCGAATTTGTCGCTGTCATGGTAGCCCTTGTTTTTGCGCTCCTGATTCCACACGGCATGAAGGATACAGCCCACACGGATATGACGTACTGCGCCTACCGTAAAGAGTGCCGCCGCCTCCATTTCAGACGCTAACACGCCCAGACGCTTCCACGCTTCCCATTTCTGGAGCAGTTCGCAGGATACGGGCATTGTTTCGGGGCTGTGCTGACCATAAAAGGAATCCTTGCTCTGTACAATGTCCGTATGCAGGCGGAAACCATTTTTTTCGGCGGCGTCCACCAATGCCCTCACCATGCCGAAATCAGCCGCCGCAGGAAATTCGGGCGGTGCATATTCCTTTGATGTGCCTTCCATGCGGACAGCCGCTGTCGGGATCACAAGGTCACCGGCGGCAACGGACTCGCTGATGCCGCCGCAGGTTCCTGTGCGGATAGCCGCCTGTAAGCCCGCCTGACAAAGTTCTTCCAGCGCAATGGCCGCTGAGGGGCCGCCGATGCCCGTTGAAAGGACGATGACTCTCTCGCCGCACAGCGTACCGCAGTAAGATGTGAACTCACGGTTCGAGGCTAATTTTTCAGCGTTTTCGAGATGGGCGGCAATCAGCGGAACTCTTGCCGGATCACCGGGCAGAATGGCGTATTTTGCCCCCTGCTGTCTGGTGATGGCAATATGAAACAGTTTTTCTTCGTTCACAATAACCATTTCTCCTTTTCAAGTAAAGCATTTCATTCTCTCATCATGTTTCCAAAAAGCAGGAACGCTTTTTCCGGTGCGGTTCACCGTTCAGAACATTCCCTTGCGTTTGAGGATAAAGTATAGAATCAGCATCAGTATGCCTGATAACAGAATCGGAAACCACCAGTATTCGTCAATGGGGAGTCCCGTTACAATATTCATGCCGTAAAAGCCTGATATAACGGTCGGCACGGAAACCAGAAGTGTCAGAGATGCCTGTATTTTCATGATGACGTTCAGGTTGTTCGAGATGATCGAAGCGAACACGTCCATCGTGCCTGTCAGAATGTTGAGATGGATTGCCGCCATATCAACAGCCTGCTTGAATTCTATGAGGACATCTTCGAGCAGATCCTGATCTTCGTCATACAGCTTGATGTACCGGCCGCGCATGATTTTTTCAAGCGTGAGTTCGTCTGCCTTGAGCGAGGACGAAAAATACACGAGTGATTTTTCAATATCCAGAAGCTGGTGCAGTTCCTTGTTTTGTGCGGAACGGCGCAGTTCCCGCTCAATGCGGTTGTTGATCTTGTCGATCTGTTTGAGGTACTGAAGATATTTTGTCGCTACTCTCAGCATGATATGCAGGACAAAATGTGTCTTGTAGGCAGTAATGACATTTTTCACAACGCCTTCCGAAAATTCGCTCAGTACGGTGTTTTCGTGGAGCGATACGGTAATGACGTTCTTGTCAGTAATCATCAGCGCCAGCGGCATGGTGGAGTAGGTGATATTCAGGTTTGCCTTTTCCACAACAGGCGCGTCAATGATGATAAGTGTTGTGCCGTCCTCGCTGTCGATATGGGAGGACTCTTCTTCGTCCAGTGCGGAACGCATCAGTTCGGGCGGTATCATGAATTTATTCAGCAAAAACTGCACTTCCTCTTCTTCCGGTTCGATGCAGTTCACCCAGCACCCCTGTTCATATTCCTTGATTTCCTCAATTTTTCCGTCAATTGTCTTGTAGTAGCTGATCATGCAGATACCCTCCCTTATCTGTTTGCCGCAGTCTGTAAGCGGTATGCTCCCTCAGAGTATCAAAAAGGGAGATACACTGCTATTATAATCGTTTTCCCGCAAATAATCAAGGAAAAAATAATCCTCCGATACAATGGTACCGGAGGAACTGCCGGAACGGGGCAGAGGCAGAAAAAAGGAACCGGAACAGCGCTTTGCTGACGGTGTGCAGAAATGCCGAAAATTCACGCACAGCCTTCCTTCAATCTGTAAATGAGCCAATTTCTAATGCTTTCGTCAGATGGCACAAACCCCTCCGGCACTTCGTGCCACCTCCCCTAAAGGGGAGGCTTTTGGAACAGACTGTGCCTCCCTTAATGATAAGGCTTTTGGAACAGACTGTGCCTCCCCTAATGGTAAGGCTTTGGGAACAGACTGTGCCTCCC
>CADCQO010000255.1 GCA_902803585.1 uncultured Ruminococcus sp. | reverse complement strand
TGTCCGGCGGAAGGGTTTCCCGTCCTTCAGAAGCACGGCGCTGCCTTTTGCACGGACACCTTTCAGGGAACGGCGCTTTTCTGCTGCGGACACCGGTGCAAGGGCAGGGAAAAGCGGTGTCGGTTCCATGCCGAAGCCCTTTAACAGCCGGTAACCGCTGTCATCTGCGCCTAACTGCGGGGCGGCCTGTGAACCGCAGGCGGCAATCAGAAACTGACAGCGTATGGTGTCCTCGTCCGAAGTCAGAATAAACTGACCGTTTTCCTTTTTCAGCGAGCGTACCGCAAAGGACAGTATTTCCCTGACACCCAGACGGCAGCAGGTACGGTGCAGGGCGGACAAAATCGTGACTGCCTGATTGCTGTAAGGATAGAGCCGGCCTTCGCTGTCCGCACGCAGCAGAACGCCGGTTTCTTCAAAAAATGTTTTCAGACTGCTGACGGAAAAGCGTGACAGCACACTGTCAATGATGGTGCTGTCGCCGTGATAATGTCCGGCATCTGCATTTTCATTCGAGATATTGCAGCGGCCGTTGCCGGATGCCAGAAGCTTACGGCCTGTTTTTGACTGCTTTTCCACAATGGCAACCTGTGAACCGCCCAGTTTTTTTGCCCACGAGATGGCAGCGGCGTGGCCGGCAGCACCACCGCCGATAATGACTGCCCGAAACGTATATTCCATGCGATTTTCCCTCCAATATACTGCTATCATACCACATATTCCTCTTTACAACAAGAGCGGCTTTCAGATGAAAAGCGGAAAACAGAAAATGGCTGCCTTTTATACAGTATGGTTCTGTCCACAAAATAACCGCATCGCTTGACTTTTCCGGTGAGGTTGTAGTAGAATGTAGCTGTATTTCATGGAAAGGAAGAGTGCTTATGAAGTTTTCTGAAATGCCGTATGAGCGTCCGGATTTGGAGAAAATCAGGACACAGGCACAGGAGATACAGAAAGCGTTTACGGATGCCGACAGTGCAGAAGCCGCTGATGAGGCGTTCTGTGCTTTTGATACGCTGATGTGTCATGCCGATACCCTTATGAGTCTGGCATATGTCCGCCATTCGATTGATACCACAGATGAATATTATGAGAAGGAAGTGGAGTATATTGATGAAATTTCTCCTGTTGTCACGGAAATACAGCAGAATTTCACCAGACTGCTGGTCGAAAGCCGTTTTCGTAAGGAGTTATCCGAAAAATACGGAGAGCTTTTGTTTCTGAACAGCGAAATTTTCCTCAAAGCCTTTTCACCTGATATCATTCCCGAAACACAAAAGGCCAATCAGCTGGAAACCGCTTATCAGAAGCTGATCGCTTCGGCACAGATTGAGTTTGACGGAGAAAAGCGCACAATCTCCCAGCTGATGCCCTATAAAAAATCCGCAGATGATACCGTCCGGCGGGAAGCATGGAAGGCGGAAGCCGCATTTTACAGCGGTGTCGGACAGGAACTGGACGATATCTATGACAGGCTGGTACAGCTGAGAACGCAGATGGCACAGAAGCTCGGCTATGAAAACTTCGTACAGCTTGGATACTGGCAGATGAACCGCAACTGCTACACGGCAAAGGAAGTTGCTTCATTCCGTCAGGCAGTCATACAGTATATCGTGCCGATTGCTGACAGACTCTATCGTGAGCAGGCACAGCGTACAGGGCTTTCCTATCCTTTTACGTTTGCTGATGCCGCTTTGCAGTTCCGTGACGGCAACCCCAAACCGCAGGGAACGTCTGAGGACATTCTGAAAACGGCTGATGCCCTCTATCATGAGTTATCCCCCGAAACCGCGGCATTCATTGACCTGATGCGCCGGAATGAGCTGATGGACGTTCTGAGCAAGAAAGGCAAGGCGGGCGGCGGCTACTGTACACAGCTTGAGGATTATCATGTGCCTTTCATCTTTGCAAACTTCAACGGCACAGCGGACGATGTAGAAGTGATGACGCACGAAGCCGGCCATGCGTTTGCCTTCTATATGGCAAAAGACATTGTTCCTTCAGAAAACCGCAGTCCTACATTGGAAGCCTGTGAGATACACTCTATGACAATGGAATTTTTCGGCTGGCGGAAGAGTGAGGAATTTTTCGGCAAAGATGCGGCAAAGTTCCGCTACAGCCACCTGTGCAATGCGGTGACCTTTATTCCTTACGGCACAATGGTAGACCATTTCCAGCATATCATCTATGAAAATCCGGCGCTTGCCCCGTCAGAACGGCATGAAGTCTGGAAAAGACTGCTGAAAGCCTATATGCCGTGGATAAAGCTGGACGGCTCACCATTCTATGGTGAGGGAAAAGGCTGGCAGCGTCAGATGCACATTTACGAAAACCCATTCTACTATATTGACTATTGTCTGGCGCAGACGGCGGCGCTGGAATTCTGGGTCATTATGCAGAAAAGCCACGAAGAAGCATGGGAGCGTTATATGCGTCTGGTTCGTCAGGCAGGCACACAGACCTTTGACGAACTGGTGCAGACAGCAGGACTCCGCTCACCGTTTGAAGCGGATGCTCTGCGTGAGGTTGCCGCCTGTGTGGAAGAATGGCTGACAGCCGGCAGTCAGCATTAAGGGCAGACTGCCTTACCCTGTTTTCAGTTTTTTCTGACAGATATGTGAAAGAAGGAAGTAGATGAAGGAAAATGCAGAAAGATTTTGTTAAGTTTGAAAACGTGTATAAACGCTACAAAATGGGCGAAGTTACCATTACCGCTGCAGACGGCGTGAATTTTTCCATTGACGAAGGAGAGTTTGCGGTCGTGGTCGGCTTGTCAGGCGCAGGCAAAACGACAGTGCTGAATATTCTCGGCGGTATTGACAGCTGTGACGAGGGAAGAATACTGGTCGGCGGAAAAGACATCAGTCATCTGGGCAAGCGTGATCTTGCGTCCTACCGGCGGTATGATATCGGCTTTGTGTTTCAGTTCTACAATCTTGTGCCGAACCTTACCGCCAAAGAAAATGTGGAGCTGGCTACCCAGATCTGCCGAGAATCGCTTGATGCGGAAATGGTGCTGGACAGCGTGGGATTGTCCGAACGCAAAAATAACTTTCCTTCACAGCTTTCAGGCGGTGAACAGCAGAGAGTTTCCATCGCCAGAGCATTGGCAAAAAAGCCGAAACTGCTTTTGTGTGATGAGCCGACAGGTGCGCTGGACTATAACACCGGCAAGAGCATTCTCAAGCTCCTGCAGAACAAGTGCCGTGAGGACGGCATGACGGTGGTTCTGATTACGCACAATTCTGCTATCACACCGATGGCAAACCGTGTGATCAGCATGAGAAGCGGTAAGGTGGTGAGCAATGTTGTGAACCCCTCCCCGAAACCTGTGGAGGAAATTGAGTGGTAATCTGACGGAATTGAAAAAGATACATTCAAATGTGTCTGAACAATTACAGTAACAGCATCGCCCAGCAAACAAGGATTCAGCCGGACGCGGACTGTCCGGAAGCTGAAAAGGAAACAGCGCAGATTGCAGCGCAGAATCAGCAGAAAATACTGCAAAAACAAGAAAGGAGTATGTTACCGGAAAACACGCAATATCATGAAAAGTGAAAAACAGCTTTTGAAAGTAACCCGCAGGAGAAACAAGGAGTGACACCTGAAAGTTGTTTTAGCACTTTTTATCAGTTTTCAGTAACGGGATATGTGAGTTTGCACAGGGAAAAAAGAAAAGGAAAAAAACAGGGCGCACTGCGGAAGAATACACTCAGGGAAATACTGAGAACAAAATCCCGCTTTATTGCGATATTTGCGATTATCGGCATCAGCGTAGGATTTTTTTCGGGTCTGAAATCCTCTGCACCCAGTATGCTGGCAACCGCTCTGCAGTATTTTGATGACACAAAGCTGATGGATATCAATGTGATATCCACTATCGGTTTTTCAGAAGAGGATATTGAAGAGCTGCATGAACTGTCTTATGTTGAACAGGTCATGCCCGCCTATTTTGCCGACCTGATTGTTACAAAGGATAATGTCGATACGGTAGCAAGAGTTTATTCGATTCCCGAAACGACAAAAACCAATCATTCTGTCCTGAACCAGCCTGTCCTCAAAGAGGGACGTTTTCCGAAAGGAGAAGGCGAATGTGTGATAGAAAAGTATTTTCTGGGAATGTCGGGCTATCATCTGGGGGATACAATAGAATTCAACAAAGCCGTAGAGGGGAAGGATACGCTCAGCTGTATCAGACATCTGTCGTACAAAATCGTCGGAGTAGTCGATTCACCGCTTTATCTGACGTATCTGAGAGGCAATACCATAATCGGTGACGGTACGATTGCCTTTTATATGATGATTCCGCCGGAGGAGTTCGCCTTTGAACGCTATACGATGGTTTATCTGCGGACAGAAGCATCTCACGAAGCCTTTAACGACCTGACACAGGCGTACAAGGACAAGGTGAACGATGAGAAGGAACAGCTGGAGGCTTTTTCTCAGAAATGTATCGAGCGGTTCAATACGACCACTCTGGCAGAGGCACAGAAAGAACTGGCAGATGCCCGCAAAGAATACGAGGAAAAAAAGGCGGAAACCCTGCAGAAGCTGAAAGACGGCGCAAAGGAACTGCAGGACGGCGTACAGCAGTATTATGAAAAAACCGGTGAAGGCCGCCAACAGCTGGAAGACGGTGAAAAAGAACTGCAGGACGGCAGGGAAAAGCTGGCAAAAGGACAGGCAGAATACAAAAAAGGCATGGAAGAAGCCCGTCAGCAGCTGACCGATGCACAGAAACAGTATGATGACGGTCTGGCACAGTATAACGCCGGCAAACTGGAGTATGATACAAGAATAGATGCCGCCGAAAAACAGCTGGCGGCGGCGCAGAATGAATTCAACCTGCAGTATCAGGTTTTCTATACCTCTACCAAACCGCAGGCAGAAACAAAGCTGTCACTGCTGAAACTCACAATTGACCTGTACAGCAGGGGCATTATCACAGCAGAAGAACGCCTCGCAAAGCTGAAAAAAGAGCCGTTCAGCGAGCGTGTGCAGGAGGAAATCAGACAGCTGGAAGAGGAACTGGCAGAAACACGGCAGAAGACAGCGGAGTACCAGAAACAGTATGATGATGGTATGAAACAGTTAGCGGACGGTGAAGCGCAAATCAAAGCCGCACAACAGCAGCTTGCGGATGCACAGCTGCAGCTTCAGACACAAAAAGCGGAAGGTGCCGCAAAGCTGAGCGAAGCCAAAAACAAACTGGATCAGGCGGAAGGTCAGCTGACAGCAGGACGGACAAAATATGAAGCCGCTATGTCAGAAGGCATGATGGAATTACAGGAGGCACAGGCAAAGCTGCTCGAGGGCGAAGCTAAATTAGCGGCAGGACAGGCCGAATTAAAGGAGCAGACCCTGCAGGGACAGCTTGCCATGAAAGAAGGCAGGGAAAAGCTGGCTAACGGACGTTATGAGGCACACGTTCAGCTGGGAGAGGCAGAAGAAGCGCTGCATGATGCACAGCAAAAAATAGACAGCCTTGCTAATGCCAAATGGATGATATACGACAGGAATGATAATCCTGGCTATACCGGTCTGGAAGAAGATGCAGACAGAGTGGACAGCATCGCACAGGTATTTCCGGTATTTTTCCTGCTCATTGCGGCACTGGTCTGCTTCACGACAATGGCAAGAATGGTAGAGGAACGGCGTACAGAAACCGGTACGCTGAAAGCACTCGGCTATTCTAACTTTTCCATTGCCGCCAAATATCTGATCTATGGCGGTACGGCGGCGCTGGCGGGAAGTATTGCGGGCGCTGTTGCGGGTGAGGCGACACTGCCCTTCATCATCGTCAGCACCTACGGCATTATGTACAGCTTGCCGCCTACGATACTTTCTATCGAGTGGAGCAGTCTGATTCTGGCATCTGTTTCCGGTATCATGTGCATCTGCATTGTATCGTTCATGGCGGTGTACAAGGATCTCAAGCTGGCGCCTGCTGTACTTATGCGTCCCAAAGCACCCAAACCCGGCAAGCGCATTTTGCTGGAGTACATTACACCGGTATGGAAGCATCTGCGCTTTACCTCAAAGGTCACGGCAAGAAACCTTTTCCGCTATAAAGCACGGTTCTTTATGACGGTTGTCGGTGTAGCAGGGTGTACGGCAATGATGGTGGCGGCGCTTGGTCTGCGTGATTCCATTACTTCTATCGCTGATCTGCAGTTCAGACAGCTGACAAAGTACGATCAGGTTTATGCACTTTCAAAAGCCGGAACGACTGACCAGAAAGCCTATCTGATGTCACAGTTCCATGCGGACGACCGTTTTGAAAACAGTCTGCTCGCTTATATGGACTGGGCATCGATTGAAAAGGATAAAAACGGCAGGAATATGCAGGTGCGCATATTGTTCGGTGACAATCGTGAGCAGTTTGAACAGATGTTTGTTTTGCGTGACCGTACGAGCCATGCGGACGTACCGCTGACAGATGACGGTCTGGTACTGACAGAGCGCGTCGGTGAAGTGCTGAAGCTGAGTGTAGGCGACACGGTGGTGCTGACGCTGGAAAACGAGCGGTATTCCTGCAAGGTAACGGGCTTTACGGAGAACTATGCAGGCAGTACAGGCTACATGACGCCGGCATATTACGAAAAAATCACGGGAAAAAGCCCGAAGTATGCGCTTGTCTTTACCCGTACAGCAGAAGCCCACAAATCCGAAGAAAAGGAAATGGCAAATGACCTGATGAAAAACGAGGACATTATTACTGTAACGTCCATCACCGATCAGGTAGATACCATGATGGATATGGTCAAGTCACTGGACTTTATCGTATTTGTCATGATCTTCTGCGCAGGAATGCTGGCGGTAGTCGTGCTGTATAACCTGACCAATATCAATATTGCAGAACGTGTAAGAGAAATTGCCACCATCAAGGTTCTCGGATTTTACAGTCTGGAAACGGCAAATTTTATTTACCGTGAAAGCATCGTGCTGACCGTCATCGGCGGTTTGTGCGGTCTTGGACTGGGAAATATTTTTGCTAACTTTATAGTGGAAGCGATTCAGATGGATAATGTGATGTTCCCGAAAATCATTTCCTTCTGGAGCTACGTTATCGGGTTTGTTCTGACAATTGTTTTCTCTTTGCTGGTCAACTTCATCATGTATTTCAAAATGAACAGGATCAGCATGGTCGAATCTCTCAAAAGTATCGAATAATCAGCGTTTTGCGTTTCCGCTCTGGTCTTTTTACAAAGATCGGGGCGGAATTTTTTTACTGTCCGCAGCGGTATGCGGTTTTTTACTGAAAGCATTCCTGACTATGAATTTTGCGAAATGAATAAAAAAACTTGATTTGTTAGCCATAATGTGGTAAAATTATGGAGGCAACACGCAAATTTATGGATTGAGGTGGGTTTATGGCTAAAGAAATGAAAATCAGAACAAAAAATCAAGATGTGTTCCTGCGGGTGCAGAAGGGTCATTTTGCCACAATGCACAGCCACACGAATTATTATATTGACGTTACCACCCAGAAAATGCGCCTGTCTGAAGCAAGAGCAGTAGCGCAGGAACTGGCTGACGATTACAAAATGACAACCATCGTTGATACTATCCTCTGCATTGACGGTATGGAAGTTGTGGGAACGTGTATTGCGGCTGAACTGACAAAGGACGAGTATGTCAATATGAATGCACATCAGACAATCTATGTGCTTTCTCCTGAATTCGTCAACGGCGGTCAGATCGTGTTCCGCGACAATGTTATTCCGATGCTTGCCGGAAAGCATGTGCTGATCGTGGCGGCGTCTGTTACAACGGGTAAGAGTGCGCTGGCGGCGATTGATGCAGTCAATTATTACGGCGGTACAGTGGTCGGCGTAGGGGCTATTTTTGCGACGGTGGAAGAGTGTGACGGTCACCCTGTGAAATCTGTTTTTGATCCTAATGACCTCGGTGATTATCAGAGCTACAAGCCCCCGCATTGTCCGTTCTGCCGCAATGGTGAAAAAATAGAAGCACTCGTCAACAGCTTCGGCTACTCTGCTTTGTGAAATATATAACAATGTGCCTGCATGGAGCTTCTGTGCAGGCTTTTCACTTGTATCGGAACACGCCGTTCTGAAAATACAAAGCAGCACTTTCGGCAGGACTTTCAGCACTGAAAATCAGGTGTTGACCTGAGATGAAAATAATGTTATAGTAAAGGTTATGAGAAAATACAATTTTTATGTCTGCAGTTACAAAGGAGAGGTGAAAGTATGGGTACAACAAAACGGAAACGCTCGTCGATTCCATGGGGCTTGATCTTCAATATTTGTATTATCTGCCTCACTATCGGACTGGTCGTTTTCTTCATTTTTTCCAAAGACGGATTTATTGACCTGCTGAACAGCGGTTTGAAAATTGATGTGGTATGGCTTGTGATGGCGTTGGTCATGCACATTATGAATATAGTAATTGATGCAGTGATTATTTATCTTTTCGTCAAACGAAGTACACCGACATTCAAAAGGGTGCAGGCACTTTTCGTGTCGATGGTAGGACAATTCTATTGTGCTGTCACGCCCAGTGCTTCAGGCGGTCAGCCTATGCAGATTCTTACAATGACGCGCATGGGTATCAAGGCAAGTAACGGTACGGCGGCTCTGATACAGAAGTTTCTGGTGTGGCAGTTTACGCTCACAGCTTACAGCGTGGCGGCCATGATTATGCGTTTCGGTATGTTCTTTGAACATCTGAATGTTGCGATGTGGATATTGACAATCATCGGCTTTATCGGGCAGATACTGACGATTGTAGTGCTTCTGCTGGCTTCCTTCAACAAGGGCTTTACCACTAAGGTGATCGGCGGTATTTTCAAACTGCTCGGCAAGATACACCTGATGAAAAATGTAGATGAGAAAATCCGTAAGCTGGACGAATCCCTTACAAATTTCCATAACTGCAACAAAGATCTGAACAAGAATAAAAAACTGGTAGTAGAGGTCTATGTGCTGACATTTGTACAGCTTACCATACTGTTTCTGGTTCCGTACTGCATCGCCAGATCTTTCGGACAGCACGGCGTGAAAATGTTTGATATGATCTGTGCACAGTCCTTTGTCAGCATGGTGTCCGGACTGGTGCCGCTGCCGGGCGGTTCGGGTGCGGCAGAATATTGTTTCAGTGCGTTTTTCGGTACGATGTTCACCGACCAGATGATCAAGTCCGCTATTCTGATCTGGCGTACCATTACTTATTATCTGACAATTATCGTTTCTTTGCCGTTTGCGGCGGTCAGAAAGAAAAAGACAGAAGCGGCCGGAGCTGCAGAAACAGCTGAGGCGGCTGAAACAGAAGAAATGACTTCTGCCAAAAAATCATAAACGTCAGAATACGGAGGGATTTTATGCCGCTGCCGGTCAGTATTGTTATTCCCGCTCATAACTGCGGGGAAATGTTTTCTCAATGTCTTGCGTCTGTCCGCAGTCAGTCTTTCAGGGATTTTGAGGTCATTGTGGTAAACAACGGCTCAACAGACGGTTCCGCTGAGTTAGCAGAGCAGACAGCCGAAGAGGACAGCCGTTTCAGAGTGATTCATCATCCGCAGGGAGGTGCGGGTACGGCAAGAAATATCGGCGTATATGCCGCACAGGGAGAGTATATTGCTTTTGTAGACGGCGACGACCGCCTGAGTGAGGATTATCTTGAAAAGCTGTATCAGGCTGCCTGCCGTGAAAAGGCGGATATTGCCGTAGGAGGCTACTGCTACTATTTCCTGAACAGTCACAGCTTCAGAGAGGGTACAAGTCTGCCGGAGGGAGTGTATGACCGTGATGAAGCACTGGGGCTGCTGCTGCAGGATAACCGCCTGAAATTTTATCTTTGGGGAAAGCTCTTCCGCAGGGATTTGTTTACAAAGTATGCAGTAAGCATTCCCGATATGTATTATGAAGATGCTGTTTCAACGCCGAAGCTCTTTTATTATGCCAACAGGGTTGTCAGTGTTGATTTCTGCGGTTATTACTACACAAGAGCCTTTTCACGCTATACAGAGGTGCAGATGACTGCCGACAGGGTGAATGACTATGTGAATACCATTCCGATGATAAGGCTGTTTCTGGAAGAACACGGGTGCTATCCGGATTTCTGGCGGAGTTTCCGTCATCATGTTTTTCACGTCTACTTTGCGATACCTTCTATGGTGCGGCAGAGTGCCGGAGGCAATGTACAGACCAGCCGGGAGAATATCCGTCGGGCAAAAGCAAAGGTGCGCTTGTGTCTGAGGCGCAGTCCTGAGGTACTGAAAAGGCTCGACCTGAACAAACCAGTGGTAGAATGACAATGAGGTGATTGTTTGAAAATTACACCTGTTATATCGGTCATCGTGCCGATTTATAAAGTGGAGAAATTTTTAAAGCGCTGTCTGCGTTCCATACAGCTCCAGAGCTTTATGGACTTTGAAGTATTGATGATCGATGACGATTCCCCCGACAGGAGTGCAGCGATCGCCAAAGAATTCGGAAAAAGGGACAAGCGTTTCCGTTATTTCCATAAGGAAAACGGCGGTCTGTCCGATGCCCGCAACTATGGCATTGAACGGGCAAAGGGAGAGTATATCGCATTTATTGACAGTGACGACCATGTACACAGAGATTTTCTCAAAGTGATGTATGAATCCTGTCAGGCTCATCATGCGGATATGGCATACTGCAAGTATATGTATTCCTATTTCAATACCGGTCTGAAATGTCCCCGTCCCTCCAGAGCCAGAACCGGTGAAATGTCCCGTGACGATGCACTGATCGCACTGATTACAGACAGTATGTTCCAGAGCTATGCCTGGAATAAGCTGTATAAAACCAGACTGTTCAGAGATAAGGATATCCGTTATCCCTATATGTATTTTGAGGATATCGCTACAAGTGTGCGCCTTCTGCACGGTTCCAATAAACTGGCAGTAACGGGCAGACATTTGTATTACTACGAAAAGCGTTTCGGCAGTATCGTAGGCACGATGAATGCAGAAAAGATCAGCGATTACTGGCGTTCTATCCTTGCCCAGAAAAATTACTTCGAAAGTGTGGGCGAGTATGAGAAATTCAGGCCTGCTATCCAACAGTTCGCCCGAAAAGCACATCTGATCAACATCTATTCTATCATTCGTCAGCACGTCCTGCATATGGATTTCCGCAAAATGAAATATAATCTTGATACCAACCGTGAAATTTTCGATTATATCCTTTCCGACAACTATGAGGCTGTGGAAGGCATACCGGAAATTCCGTACAAGTTTGTACAGCCGGGACGAAGAAAGAAAGTGAAGAAAGACAAGAAATTTCCCGTATAGGGAAGATTTCCCCCTCATCAGAAAAGCCCCCGTCAGGAAACCGTCACAAAAACGGAACCTGCCGGGGGCAGAGCTTTTTTTGAGCCTGATTGTCAGTTTTCAATTTCTATGAGTGAGGAAGTGGAGAGTCGGGCGACCGATTCGGCAGGAGGACAAAGGGGAAGCGAACAGCCGGAACGGATAAATACAGGTACTTCATCAAGGGCAGCCGTGATGTAGTGCCAGCCTTTCGGGAGGACTTCAGAATGGCTGACCTCAGCGTTTTTGAAAAGAACGCAGCGCATGGATTCGGGCAGATAAACCGTCCGTCCGACAGCGTTCTGTTCGTAAATGGGTGCGATCATCAGACTGCTTCCCAGAAGAAGCTGATCCTCAATATGCCGTGCGGTGGTATCATCAGGGTAGTCAAAAGCCAGAGGTTTGAAAAGGAGATCGTTGTTTTTGCAGGCGTTGGTATACTCCCTGTAAAGGTAGGGAATCAGACGGTAGCGCAGGTCGATAATGCTTTTGAAAGCCTGTGTATCGCCAAAGGCATAGCACTCCTGCTGACGGGTGCCCCATGCACTGTGATTCCGCATAAGCGGCGTGAAAATGCCGAACGCCAGCCAGCGAAGCAGGAGATCACGGGTACAGTTGGCGCCGAATCCGCCCAGATCTGCCCCGCAGTACAGGAAACCGCACATATTCAGCGAGGGCATCATTTTGATGTTGAGCAGAAGGTGTGACCACCACGACTGATTGTCGCCTGTCCAGATACCGCCGTAACGGTGCATACCGATATAGGACGAGCGGGAGAACATCAGTATTGTTTTGTCAGGGGACAATTCCTGAAATGCCTCTGCGGCGGCTCTCGTCATATAATAGCCGTACAGATTATGTACTTGTTCATGACACACCATTCTGCCGCCGATATTGTGGTACATAGCGGCATAGTCCTTCCGCCGGTTGGCAAGACCTCCGACACGGCTTCCCAGTTCAAAGAATTTGCCGGAGTCATTGCATTCAAAGTCGAATTTCTTCAGATAATCGACAGCTTCGCTGATGCCTTCATCTGTGTAGAACATAGCGGGTTCATTCATATCGTTCCAGAATCCGTCAATGCCCGCATCTAAAAGGACTTTATATTTTTGTCCGAACCAGCGGCGGGCTTCAGGATTCAGGAAATCGGGAAAATGGGTTCTGCCCGGCCATACACCCGCTGTAAAGTCTGTGCCGTCCTGCCGCTTGCAGAAATAACCGTTCTTTTTGCCTTCTTCATAGACGGAATAGCCCTCTTCGATTTTCACGCCTGCGTCAATGATCGGTACCAGATGAATATCCTGCTCCCTCATTTCTGCCGCAAAGTCTTTGAAAGCGGGAAAGCGTTCTTCGCTGACGGTGAAGTCCTTATATGCTTCCATATAGTCGATATCCAGATAAACCGCATCGAGGGGGATATGGTTTTTGCGGTATTCTGCAACGACTTTCCGCACCTCGTCAGCGCTGGCGTAGCTCCAGCGGCTCTGCTGAAAACCGAATGCCCACATCGGCGCAATGTAGCTCTGACCGATGATAGTCCGGAACTGCCTGATAATATCATACGCATTTTTACCGTCAATGATATACAGCGTGAAATCTTTGACAGAGGGAGTAATGCAAAGACGGTCATAACTGCTGTAGCCGATATCAAATGTTACCTGTGCGCCGCAGTCAACAAAAACGCCGTAAGATGTCTGGCCGCTGACGACAATGAAATTGTGCGAGCCGTAAAGAGAGCGTTTTTCTTCGGTATGGTAGGGGTCATCACTGTTGAAGCTCTCGTAGATATGTCCCCGTTTGTTGATGCCTCTGGGGGCTTCACCCAGACCATAGACAATATCCTCCTCTGACAGCGCAGATGTAAAGCTGAAAAGATCGTCTTTGCCGATGATTTGTGTGAGATGGGGCAGTTCTGCTGTGCAGACGGGCAATTCTGCGAGGACGGCTTCGGTGGGAATGGGATCGCCGTAAAGAAACTTTTGAATCATGGTTCTGCTCCTTTCAAATGGGTTTCGTGCAATATATCTGAAATACAAGGCGTTTTCTGTCTGATTTTAGCACAATAGCGGAAATGGCGGAAACTAAAAAATATAGCCACATCCATGCCTTCAGGAACCCCTTCTTGAACCTGCTGACATTCATGTGGCTGTATTTTTGCAAACAATAACAGAAAGGCCCGTTTCTATCTATTGATTGTGCATTATTATCTTACCTTAAATTCATTCGATTGTCAATAAAATTATTATGACATTTCAACAAAATCTGTGTGAAAATCTTTTTACGCATCACAAAATTAGTATATAAAGTGGCGTCTGACCGTTTCTTCCTGCCATGCTGAAAATTTCTGTCAATCGAAAAAAATACTTGACAGACAGAAAATACAAACTGTTATTTTTCGACAGAGAAAGGTTACAGGAGTTGACAAAAATAGCGATGTTGAAAATTCAAAAAAAACCTCCGGTCGCTTAAACGATGATTTATTAACTGTTTCAACCGGGTTTTCAACATTTTTTCGCGGAGTTTTCCACGTTTTTCACCGAGTTTTCAACATTACAGAATGTATAATCGAAAAAAAACTGACACAGCGGTATATTACGGGTGCAGAATGTCTATGCTTGATTTATGAAAGTAATCCGTATCAGGGAGGAAAAACGATGATAAAGGGAATCAACCACACAATAATCGAGCTGTCAGAAACGGGAAATGAATATTATGAGCGGGCACTTCTGATTATCAGACCCGCCTATGCTTCCGTACAGCGGGCGATTCTGGAAGAGGAAGCCAGAAAGATGCTGAAAAACATGGACGCACCGTCTATTCTTCGCAGTAAAAAGGGAAAATTCAGGCTGCTGCTGCTGTGTGC
This sequence comes from uncultured Ruminococcus sp., assembly GCA_902803585.1. GTDB lineage: Bacteria > Bacillota > Clostridia > Oscillospirales > Acutalibacteraceae > UBA1213. Next base: position 5,806 of record CADCQO010000255.1, on the reverse strand, counting down.
GGGGTGTATTCTGCTGGGGCTGATGGCTGGTGTTCTGCTGAGATAGAGCGGTATTTTTCGGGGACGAACGTCATAGGTATGGACAGAGTACCTTTTGACGGAGATGATGAGTTGCCGAAAAAGATATGGCTGCATATTGCGGGAATGTTTGTGTGCGGGTTTGTGCTGCAGTTTTCCTATGAGGTTTCGGGCGGGACGGCATGGAGTATTCTGGTTTCCAGCATCAACAGCAGTCCATGGGAATGGACAAAGCCGTTTGTGCTGGTATATATGATGTGGAGTTTCATCGAAATGTCATGCTGCCGTCCGCACCTTCTGCATTATGTCTGTGCAAGAATTTTATCGCTGCATACGCTGACGGCGCTGTGTCTGGGAAGTCTGTGTCTGCTGAAATGCTGGACAGCCAATGATTATGTGATATTGGGTGTGATACTCTGCTGTCTTGCGGCGGCTGAGTTCCTGATGTGGCTGTGGTATCGTTCAAAGTGCCGTTTTGAATTGTTTTTCGTGCCGATCATACTGTCATTGGTGCTGCTGTTCGGGTGTCTGCTGTTTTGCAGTCTGTACCCGCTGCCCCTGTTTTGTTTCAGATAGTCTGTGTTGACTTTAGCGGCATTCGGTGATAGAATGAGTGGAAAGCTTCATCAAAAAGGATTTTTCGATCAAACAGGAGTGTTTTCAATATGAAGGTTGTGAAACGGCTGCTGCAGCTGCTGACCGTTATCGGTTCGGTTTGTATGATAGTCTGGTATGTCGCTTCAAGTATTATCAATATCGGAAGCATACTCGGTTCGGTGCTGTTCAGCATTGCTGGCGTGTGTGCGGTAATGTGGGACAAGCTGACAGAAATTCTCCGGAAACTGCGGCAGAAAAAGTTATGGCGCATTGTGACCAATACAGCCGCCGTCCTTCTGGGGCTGGCAGTTGTTTATACAGCAGTCATTCTGTGCCTTATGGGGGTTTTTGCATCAAAATCTCCTGAAAAGGAATCCACTCTGGTAGTGCTGGGCTGTCAGGTTAACGGCCGTCACCCCAGTCTGATGCTGACCAGAAGAATTGAAGCGGCTTGTGCCTATCTGAAAGAACACCCCGATGTCCGGTGTATTGTGTCGGGCGGCAAGGGAAACAACGAGCAGATCAGCGAAGCGCAGTGTATGTATGAACAGATGATACAAAGGGGCATTGCACCCGAAAGGATATATCTCGAAGATCAGTCTGTCAACACGGAACAGAATATTGCCTTTTCCTGCAAAATCATAGAGCGGGAAAATCTTCCCCGTTCACTGGCAATTGTCACAGACGGTTTCCACGAATTAAGAGCGGCAAGGATCGCCCGCCGCATGGGTTACCCGTGCGGTGCAGTACCCGCAGAAACACCGTTCCATCTGGCGGCGAACTTTACTACCCGTGAGGTGCTGGCTATTACTGCGGAACTGTTGTTCGGCGGCTGAACAGACAGCACGGAAAGCAGAAAATGAGGGCAGTCTGTCGGTACGATTCCTTACTTGACGGAAAGGAGCGTGTATTATGAAAAAGGGGATATGGTTTACCATACTGACGGCGGTACTGACGGCGGCAGTTGTCGTATTGCCGATGATACAGGCTTTTCTGACGGAACAGAAACAGCCTGTCGCTTCTGATGTACATAAATATAAACAGAATATCGTCCAGCCTTCCGAAACGAAGGAAACGTCCCAGCAGAATGACAGTACAGGCTGGAAAGATGCCAATGTACTTTATATGGTCATGCTCAAAGAACCTTCTGTTCTGGATACGTTTTTGTCCATGAAGGGTACCTATGCCAATGTGCGGGAACTGCTGCTGTCTGATGCGGGCAAGTCCTGCTGTGATGCTGTCAGAAGAAGTCAGGCGGTCGCAAAGGCGAGCATTACAAAGCAGATTGCACAGTCGGATTTTACGGACAGCAGAACTTTTTCGGCGCTGTGGAACGGTCTGACCGTCAAAGCGCCTCTCAGCGTCAGGGAAAAGTTGGCAAAAGTCAATGGTGTATCGGCGGTGTATGTGCTGTCCGATGAATGGCAGTTCTCAGATACGGCATTGCCGGCAGAACAAACAACTGTTCCGGAGATGAGCGGAATTTCTGAAAATACAGAAGAACAGCCGCCGGAAAATACAGAGGGAAAACCGGCAGAAAGCAGCGAAACGCCGGAAAATAAAGAGGAAGAGGTTTACTATGCACAGGCAGAAGCACTCCGGAACGCCTATCGCCGGCAGATTGCGGCTGACGGAGAAATGACAGAAATCTATCAGGGGGCAGGTGTGCTGATAGCGGTGCTTGACAGCGAATTTGACGTATGGGACGCTGTATTTTCCAAAGCACCGGATACAGCACCGCTCAGCAAGTCAACGCTTTCAGCCTTGTCAGCATCTCTGCGGCTGAATATTGCGGAAAATCAGAAAGCGGATACCTGCTATGTCAGTCCCAAAATTGCCTATGCCTACGATTACGCAGAAAATGACAGCCATACAGCAGATCAGTCTGTTTATCACGGAACGCTGGCGGCGGCGATTGCTGCGGGAAATAACGGACTGAACGATGTCAACGCATATCGGGGCGCCGCTCCTGAGGCACAGCTGGCATTGATGAAAATAGCCTCTTCCCGCAGGACAGACGGCAGTATTTCCATACCAACAGATGCGTTGATGGCGGCGCTGGACGATGCAGTAAAACTGGGCGCAGATGTTGTGAACCTCAGTCTTGGCAGTGAAGAAATAAGCACTATCAGCGATTTGTACCAGTCAGCTTTTCAGAAAATGGAACAAGCCGGCATTGCAATTTATGCGGCGGCGGGCAACAACCGTTATAATGGAGCGTATACAGGAAAACTGCCCGATGTTTCCGACAGCTTTTATGCATCAGATAATACCCTTTCCGTGATGGATGGCGTAACGGCGGTGGGGTCGGTAGAAAATCCCCTCACGGTCAGACACTTTATCACAATCGGCGGGCAAAAGTTCTATTACCGCAATATATCGCCTGTTCCGCTGACGGATATCATGCAGCTGGTGGAGCAGGAAAAGCCTTCTGAAAACAGCGTTGAAACGTCCGCAGAAGAAAGCAGTTCTGAAAACAGTGTTGAAACGTCCGCAGAAGAAAGCACACCGGAAAAGGAAAAAGAAACCGTTTTCGTTCAGCATAACGAATATTTCTATGTAGATGCGTACACGAAGAATACCGTGCTGCACACAACGGACGTACAGGGACGGCTGGTAATTTTCCGGACAGATAAAACGGAGAATCTTGAACAGGCTGTCCGGCGGGCAGTCGACAGGGGAGCGGCAGCAATTGCCCTGACAGAGGTATCTTCTGAGGCAGAAACTGCCCTGTATGACCGTCCATTGATTATCATAGAGGGAAATGCCGCCGCATTTATGAACGGACAGCCCAGCGGAGAATATCTCATGAATCCGGACGATGAAACGGAAGAAAAGGAAAGTGTCGGCGTGTCCGGCTTTACGGCTTACAGCGGACGTGATCTGTCCGCCATAGGAACCCGCATCATGGCGGGGGGAGAACAGATCTATGCAGGCACTGCGGATAACGGACGTTCCCTGATGAGCGGTACTTCTGCGGCAGTCCCCACGATTACCGGCGCTTATGCGATGCTCAGACAATATACGGCAGGGCTGTATTTTCTGCGTGACCGTACACCTGCCGAAAAAAAGCGGATAGCGGAATCGCTGATGCTGAGTACAGCAGAACCTGTGAAAGTAAGTGCATCGGAGGAATCAGCCCTTTATGCTTCTCCGAGGGTGCAGGGCTTTGGCTTGCTGCAGGCGGAAAATGCCTTTAATGCACACGCTTACCTGACGACAGACGGTCAGCGGCTCCGTATGATTTCATTGGGTGACGGCGAAACAGGAGAATACACGTTCCGCTTTACCCTGCACAATCTTTCCGAACTTTCGAGAGAGTACGATTACAGCTTTGCCGTACAGACCGACACCATACAGAACGGTGTCAATACATTGTATCCCCGCTCATTGACGGAAGAGGCAGCCATACAATTCCTGACAGAATCTGATAAGGAACCTTCTGCGGAAGTGTCTGATAATGAAGCATCTTCTGCGGAAGTGTCTGATAATGAAGCATCTTCTGCGGAAATGTCCGGTAGCGAACAGCCGGATACAGAACCTGATGATGCAGGAAAAGAAAACATTTTGTCTGTGGAGGGCAGCGGCAGCAAAGAAGTAACCGCAGTATTGACGATCTCCCCTGAAAAGTTAGCGGAGATGAAGAAACAATGTCCCAGAGGTTTCTGGCTGGATGGTTACATTATCCTGACACCGAGGGACGGTACAGCGGCAATGCACCTGCCGTTTACGGGATTTTACGGTTCACTGGAGGAATTCGTTCCGTTTGACCATACGATCTATGACAAGGAAAAACCGCTGTCGGCGGCAGAAGGCAGTCTGGTGGCGGCTGCATACCAGAATAACAGCAATTACCGCTTTACTCCCCTGATACAGCAGAATGGATATTTGCTGTACTCCAAAGAGGCTGTCCGCACCATTACGGATAACAGCAGTTATGGTACAGCGTTTATTCTTCCTGATATCTGCGCCCTGCGTGATCTGTACGACTATACTGTTACCATTTATGATCTGTACGGGCAGGTGCTGTATCGTGAAAACTTCGGTGCAGTATCGTCTTATCGGCAGAAAGACAGACGGCTGTGTGAAAAGACAGCAGACGGCAACAAAGGTCTGCGGGAGTATTTCCTCAAACTGGGAGAAGGCACTTATCAGTATGAAGTGTCTGCGCGTACAAAACTGGCAGACGGCAGTTTGTCGGGGATATTCCGCAAAGCGTACCTTTTCAAGTTAGACGATGAAAAGCCCTTTGATATTTCCTCACGCACTGAAAAGCAGAACGGCAGAACCATTCTTTCGCTGACAGCTTCTGACAACAGCGGCATACAGAATTTTGTGCTGTATGCGGCAGCTTACGACAGTGCAAGAAAACAGTATGATTATATTGACAGTCTGGACGAAATGATCCATGCAGGATATATGTCAGAGGACGCCTGTATTTTTGTGGACACAAGCACGAATGAAGACGGTTCCCAGACTTTCCGCTATGATATCACGAATCTGCAGAGCGAACTGCGAAAATTAGCGGTCAATACAGAAACGTGGTCGGTTCACTGTCTTGACGAGAGAATTGCTTTCAAAGCGGTAGACAACGCTTATAATGCTTCTGCGGTACGGATTGCGGATACCATCGAGTACGGCAGTGCGGTGTTCCGGTTCACCGATCAGGACGGCAGCCCTGCACCCGACATCAGCGTGACGATAGGAACGGCAACGGTTATCAGTGATGAAGAAGGTCTGGCAGTTTTTGAACGTCTGGCACCAAACTATTATCAGGCGGTTGTGCATTGTTCGGCGCAGGATTACGAACTGACCGCGCACAGCTTTCTGGTGGCGGTTCTCCCTGAACGTCTGAATTATGTGAATGAACAGACGGTAACGGCGATGCACCCGTATTCACCCGTCCGGAAAGACGATTCTTCACCTGATGACCATAAGACGGTTGATGACGACAGTGCTTCTCACGATGACCCCCTGTCAGCTTTCCTTTTCGTGGGCATTTTCCTTTTTGTCTGTGTTGTCTGCTACATTTTCCGCCGGCGCTTCCACAATTGAAAGCGGAAACAGCGTTGAAGTCCGGCTTCTGACGGATGAACGCACGAATAGGCAGGGCAACCGCATGAAAAAATATAAGAAATATGTTATAATTGACCAAAGGGAGTTGGTCAATAATGAAAAAATATTTTGAAGA
>CADCQO010000254.1 GCA_902803585.1 uncultured Ruminococcus sp. | reverse complement strand
CTGTTGCTGAAAAACAATTTTGTACTGGGTTTATTTGAGGTCGGCGGACTTGAAGAAGGAGCGTCAAGGTCAGATGGAATTAACTTCTGGACGATCTGCCTGATTATTCTGGCGGTTACGGCGATACAGTGCCTTTTCTCTGCGGCAGCGATTTTTAAAGCAGCCAGAACGCCGGTAAGAGATATTATTTTTGGTACAAAAGAAACTGCCTACCAGCCTTCAAAAATGTTCAGCATTTTCGGCGGCATACTTCTGGTGCTGGGTGTTGCTGCCTTCTTTTTCTTTAACGATTTCCTGATGACCATTGCAGCAGCTTTTTGCTCAGTAGTAGGCATTGTCATGCTGTTCCCTATGATCGTGACGCTTGTTTCAAAATTCCTTGCTGATCTGTTCGGAAAAGCGAATATGCCTGTTGCAAGACTTGCCGCCAAAGAAATCTGCACGACAAAGAGCAGCGTTTCTTCTTCACAGCTGATTGTTTCGGCCATATCCCTGACAATTGCCGTTCTGGTGCTGGCCGTGTCATTGATAGCTTTGATGTCGGATCCGTTCTATCACTCAGAACTGGTGATTACAGGCGCATCGCAGGAAGGAAACCAGTACGACTATATCGGTGAAAACGTTGACGATGTACAGGGTGTCGAAAAACTATACTACCAGTCACTGCAGTATGACATGAGAGCGAAAGTCAACGGCGTGGAACGTGATATGATGCTGATGGGCTACCCAAGCGGGGGATTCCGTTATTTCACTGGTATCAGGAACTGCCCCGAAGCATTGGGAAAAGATGAAATCGCAGTCGATAAAGTCCTTGCCGGTAAGATGTCTTTGCATGTGGGTGATGAAATATCGCTGGAAGTCAACCGTGACAAGTACATTCCCAGTGAACTGCACCTGAAAGTGAAGTGCTTGATTGACGGCAGCTATTTCAATTCTATGGGAAATACTGTACTTATCAATCTGGATACTTATCAATCCGCTTATTTTGATAATCCCTGTGTCATTCTGATCAAAACAAAGCCGGGAAAAGAGCTGAGTGTTCTTCGCGTACTGCGTTCCACTATGGCAGACAACCCCATCTCTGTCCGTCTTACGGAGGATTATATGGCAGAGGCAGCTGAATCCATGAAGAGTATTCTGACCATCATTTATGCTGTGGTAGTTCTCGGACTTGCTTTGTCGCTGATGGGTACTTACAGCAATATGCTGATGGGCTTTGAACAGTCCAGAAGGAAATATGCTGTCTATTATTCTTCGTCCATGAGCAAAAGCAAACTGAAAAGACTGATTGTTCTGGAAACCATATTGACAAGCGGTCTTTCAGCGATAGCAGCCATGATATTCGGAGTGTATTTTCTGCAAATCATCAGCAAGGCGCTGTCGACGCTCAATTTAAGCGTACCGCTGGTTCAGCCGGTATTTTACGCATTGTTGTTCGGCATCGGTGCTTTCATTATATTGCTGACCGTTATGATTAAGCCGATCAGAATGCTTTCCAGAATGAATATTGCAGAAGAAATCAAAACAAGCGCAGATTAAGCGAGGAGGATATCAGATGAAAGATATTGTCATTAGTGCCCAGAATATACATAAGACCTTCGGAAAAGGGGAAACCGCCCAGACAGTACTGGACGGAGCATACCTTGACATAGAAAAGGGCAGTTTTGTTTCCCTGATGGGCGAATCCGGCAGCGGCAAATCAACCCTTCTTTATCTTATCGGAGGACTGGACAGAGATTTCACCGGAGAAATATATGTTGCCAGACAGAACATTGCACAGCTTGACGATAAGCGTCTTTCGGAGATACGCTGCAAAAGTATGGGTTTTGTTTTTCAGTTCTACAACCTTGCAGCGAATCTCACGGTAGAAGACAACATTCTTCTTCCCCTTGAGATGAGCGGCAGAAGGCCCGCAGAATATCGGACAAAATATGAAGAGATACTGGAAATAACGGGTCTGCAAAACAAAAGAAAGTCGTATCCGTCACAGCTTTCAGGCGGTCAGCAGCAAAGAGTGGCTGTTGCAAGAGCAGTTCTGGGCGAGCCTGAAATTATTCTTGCAGACGAGGCGACCGGTAATCTGGACGCTGCTTCGGGTGCAGAGATCATGCAGCTTTTTCAAAGACTGAATCAGGAAAAGGGCATTACGATTTTACAAGTTACCCACTCATCAGAATGCGCTTCTTACAGCAGCAGAATTGTCCGTCTACAGAATGGCAAGATCACCGGTTAATCGTTAGTATCCGCAGTTCGGTATAAAAAAGGATCAGCAGTTATCCCTGAAAGATAGCTGCTGATTTTTATTTTTTCTGTTCCTGACGCTGCATTTCAGCCGTTGAATTGTGGTAATCCTGCGGTTGACATCAGTCAGTTTCAATAAGCGTTACGCAGTGAGCAGCGATGCCTTCTTTACGTCCCGTAAAACCCAGATGTTCTTCTGTTGTGGCTTTTATACTGACATCACCAAAATCTATCTGCAAAGCCTGTGTGATGTTCCGGCGCATGGTATCTATGTAGGGCCTGAGTTTAGGCTGCTGAGCGATTACCGTAGCATCAAGGTTGGCGATCCGATAGCCGTTTTGGCGGAGCAAAGCACCCACATGCCTGAGTAATTCTATGCTGTCTGCACCGCTGTATGCCGGATCGTTGTCAGGAAAATGCTGACCAATGTCACCCAGTGCCGCCGCACCGAGCAGAGCATCCATGACTGCGTGTACCAGTACATCTGCATCAGAGTGACCGAGCAAGCCCTTTTCATAGGGAATATCGACACCTCCCAGTATCAATTTCCTGTTTTCCGTCAGGCGGTGTACATCATAGCCATGACCGATTCTCATTTTCAAAGCAAATTTCTCCTTTCGCTGTAAAATCACAATCGCAGGACATAAAGGCTTTTCATATGCCTGTTTTCGTACTATAATAGAGTATAGAGTAAAACGCCCGAATTTTCAAGGGCAGGTTAGCGCTGATTTTACAGGACAGGAGAATGAATATGACATTCGGAGAAAAGTGTAAAAAATACCGTACAATCCGGCATCTCACGCAAACGGCAGCAGCAGAGGCGGCAGGCATCAGCAAAAGGACGTATATTTATTATGAGCAGGGGCAGAAAATGCCTCGTAAACGGGAAACAGCAGAAAAATTGGCGGATCTTTTCGGGGTAGACATTAATGAACTGATCATGATAGACGATGCAAAGTGGGAAGAGCTTCAAAGAAAGCGACCCTTTGAAGACCGTTCAAAAAGTCTGCTGAAGGAAATAGAAGAGCTGTTGTCAGAGGAAACCGTCAGTACAGCGGATAAACTTACCTTCATACAGGCGATATCCGCTTTCTGTCAGGAGTATCAGACGTCTTTACAGCCATCATCAGAGGACAAAAGCGAAAATGACGCTACATAAAAAGACCTGTGCTTTTACACACAGGTCTGGAGGAATGTTTTCTGCATCAGTTATTCCTGCGGCAGACAATTACCGCAGGGAATATATCCTTCTTCTATAAGGTGATCCAGCGAATCCTTGACGGTTTTCTTGTTTTCGTCCTTGATGTTTTTCACGGAACTGCACGAAGGCAAGTGTACCTTCTTGTTATTGACATTGATAACATACTCAGTCCGTGAAACAGTTGACTGCTGGCTGCTGCTCTGATCTCCGGCCAGCTGGCTTGTTCCATCGGCATAGTTAATAGATACACCGGGCTGATTATTGTAAACATAAACATTATAGCTTACGCCTTCTCCCTTGTCCTCTACGGAATATGCTTCCATTTCTACGCCTCTCGCCACCAGATTGTTACCGTCAAAAATCGGTGTCACACGGTACATCACATGGTTCTTTGTTTCCTTCACATAGTCAGCGACCATGTTCTCAAAGGGCAGCATACCTTTTGTATTCATGTAGCGGGTTCCTGTGATGAGATTCTTTTTGTTGGCATTTTCTGCCGTCAGTTGGAATCCGATCAGATGGCAGCGGTTGTACAGTGACTTTCCGTCTACAAAATCATAGGTAACGCTTTGCCAGCCCGTTGGCTTTACCTGACTGATATTGCCGCGCTTTTCGGTGGGCATTGTTTCCATACATACACAGGCAAAGGCTGTTCCGCAGCGGCCGAGTGAGTCCAGTTCGCTGTAATCCTCGTATGCCTTTGTCATGTATTCGGACGATTTGAAGTACGGAACATTGTTATTGATTTCGACATACGCCTTATCGGTGAAGTCCGGCACATTATCAACGGTATAAGCACCTTCTGCGGCAGAATTTTTATTTTTTCCTGTATCGGAAGCATGACTCGTGCCTGAAGCGGACGAGGAACCGGAGTTCGTTGTTGTGACCTGCGAAATGACCTCACAGGACGGCAGAATAAAAAGTGCCAGAAGTGCCAGAAGAACTGCCATTGTTTTTCGGATTGTAGTGTTTGTTTTCATTTTGCATATTCCTCTCTGGTAATGTTGTCATGAGAACTGCCCGCAAATTCAACCGTATCCGTCAATGTAAAGCCGGACAAGTCTACATCGAAGGTAGTGGAAGACGGATAAAGTCTGTTCCAACGGTAGAGGATAACCCCCTGAATACGATCAGCATACGGTGTCAGATCAACGTTTTCTACAAAACAGATATCATCTGCGCCTGCCTTTTCCATAAAATCTTCATCTACGACAATTTGTTCAGCGTAGTCTGAAAACAGGACGCTTGAATATTCGTTCATGAAAATTTTTCTGTCTCCGCACAATGCGACCAGATTTTCAATCAGAACACGATCTCTGCTCTGGCGGCGATGGTTGAACGTCATGCCATTCTCATCGTCAATACATACTGCTGTTATCAATGTTTTTTCCTCCGTTTCAATTTTCTTTGGTGTCCGCTTTCATTATAATCGAATTGCGGTACAATTACAAGTATTTTTCAGAAGTCAGGCAGTGCAGACGCATCAAAAATAGTTTCAAATCCGATGATTGCAAAGCTTTGCATAACTTTTTTCAAAAGGGCGGACAGCCCTGAGCCGGCGGCCACTCTGCACAAAGCAACCGCACACCATGTTTCTATGCGGTGCTTGACTTTTTGAAAAAAATAGTGTAAGATGAAAACGATTTTCAGATTTTATCGGGAGGCTGATAATGACATGAGCGGTACAAACGGATACAAAACCCGTCAGAGAGAGTCTATTCTCCGTTATATGACGGAACATAAGGACAGTCATGTGACGGTGAACACGATCAGCGATTATCTGGCACAGCAGGGAACACCGGTCGGTACGGCTACGATTTATCGTCATCTTGAAAAGCTGGTAGAGCAGGGAACCGTCAGAAAATATACCGTTGATGCAGCCACAGGTGCGTGTTTCCAGTTTGTAGAGGCAGACCGCAAATGTCACGAACATTATCACCTCAAGTGTGAAAAATGCGGAAAACTGATTCATCTGAAATGCAGCTTCGTCAAGGAACTGGAGGAGCATATCTATGCCGAACACGGTTTTGCGGTGAATCCGCTGAGGACGGTTTTTTACGGTGTTTGTCAGGAATGTGCCGTTCCCGCAGCACCCGCACAAAAGGAGGAACAAAATGGATAACGGTGTAATGACGATACTGCTGATTATTTTCGGTGCTTTGACGGCAGTCGGCATCATTACTGCTCTGATTATGAAAAAAATCAGGGTACATGAAAATGTGCTGACAATAGCAATACTGATAACAAGCTTTTTCGCATTGTTAGCAGCGGGCATCACAGTTTTTCTGGTGTCAGTCAATATGATGAAGGAGTATGTCAATATCAAGCGGTACGGCGAATATACTCTGACAAATGAGGAAAAATCTGCTTCGCTGTTCATCAAAGAATATTCTGCGAATGATACAACAGGCTTTGAAATTTATCTTGCAGAGGACAAAGAAAAAATGCTGGGCGACATTTCCACGGACAAATATTTGCCGTTCCGTGCGGGAGAATATATGGCTGAATGGAGCGGGGACAAAGTAACGGTTTTCTTCACGTTCCATAGAAAAGGAGACAGCTATCAGTCAAAGAGCGTAACGGTTTCACTGAAAGACGGAACAGTCAGCCCCAGTGTTAACAGTGACGTTGATCTGCGCCCTGTTGCGGAAAGCAGAAAAGCATCGGTCGCATAAAGGGACTGAAAAAATATTGTGTTGAATATTGTGCATGATTGCCAATTGCTGAACAAAAAACCGGAAAACTGAATAAAATATTACCCTCTCCTATTGGTCAATATACCGAACCTTCGTTTTTTTGCCGAAGGAATCGGTTAAACGGTTCGACAGCTTGTTAAAAATCGTGTTTTACAAACTGTCCAAAATGGGATACAATCGTTACAGAACGGCTGTTCCCGAAGAATAGCCGAAATCAGACGATAGGAGAGTGTTTTTATTGTTGGAAAAAGAAAATAACCGCAGCAGTCTTATCACCAGAATCGGTGCGGCGGTTTTGTCGCTGACCGTTCTGGGAACGGCTTTCGCAGGTCTGGGCGGTGCGAAACTGCTGACAACGGAAGTTTCAGCAGCAGCGGCAGCAACCGCAGCGGTGGACTACGGTCTGGCAAATACATCTCAGGAGGGCGTTACACTGCATTGCTGGAACTGGTCGTATAACAATATCCGCAAGTACATGAAGGATATTGCAGCGGCAGGCTTTACATCTGTACAGACTTCACCCGTTCAGCAGCCGAAAGACTATTACTGGGAAGGCGTTGCACACGGTAATGTAGGTATTCCGAACGGTACAGGCGGCGAGGACGGCAACTGGTGGAAGGCATACCAGCCTGTTACGTTCTCCATCTGCGACAACGGCTACACATGGTACGGCACAAAAGCAGAATTCAAAGCAATGTGTGACGAAGCCGAAAAGTATGGTGTCAAGGTCATTGTTGACATTGTCGCTAACCACATGGGCAACATTCAGGGCTATAAAATCGGTTCTAAAACAGCGAGCCTTGAAGAAAACCAGAAGGCAGTTATGGCAGATATTTCTCCGCAGGTAGGGGAGTTCTGGAAAAAGGATATGCTGACCGATCCGAGTTACTGGCATATCAGCACTTCATGGACACATTCCAGTGACGGACGTTTTGACGTTACACAGGGCAATATGGGTATGCCCGATCTGAACACAGGCGACAGCAAAGTACAGCAGATGGTTCTGAACCTTCTGAAAGAGTGCATCGACTGCGGAGCGGACGGTTTTCGTTTTGATGCGGCAAAACACATTGAAACCCCAAAAGACAACGCTGCTTTTGCGAGTGATTTCTGGGACGTTGTACTGGACGGTGCAAGAGATTATTACAAGAAGGTCAACGGCTACGACGGCGTTTATTTCTATGGTGAAGTACTGAACCGTCTGGATGATACCAATGCAGAAAACTACTATCTGAGCAAGATGTCCATTACTGATAACTCGACCAGTGACAACCTGCGCAACAGTGTTATGAACGGCAGTGTAGAAGCTCTGGCAAACAGCAACTACTGCGGCTACATTCACGGCAAGGGCAACCGCTGTGTACTCTGGCCGGAATCCCATGATACATACATGGGAGGCGGTTCTTCCTATGATGCCAACGACAGAGTTATCAAACAGACATGGGCAATCATTGCTTCCCGTAAGGACTCCACCGGCTTGTTCTTTGCACGTCCGTACTATTCAAAGGATATTCTGGCGGGAGATGTTTCCAAAGCAAGACAGTCCACAACGGCTATCATGGCAAATATTGATGAGCAGACACAGCTTGGCGATGTCGGCACACTGACATGGGCTGATCCTGCTGTCGTGGCAGCAAACCGTTTCCGCAATTACTTCGTCGGACAGAGCGAAAAACTTGGTGCATCAGGTCACATCGCTTATAACCTCAGAGGAAAGACCGGTATCGTTATCGTAAGGGGAGGCGGCCCCGGTGCAGTATCCCTGAGCGTAGGAATGCAGGACGGCACTTATTACGATCAGGTAACAGGCGAGAAATTCACTGTATCAGGCGGTGTTGTCAAGGGAAATGTCAAGAATGCAGACGGTATCGCAGTTGTTTATAATCCTTCTAAGGATTACGGTACAGTCAATCCGGAGCAGCCGACTGTTCTCCGTATTTCTGCAGCTTCCGACAATGGCTCTGCTGTCTTTATGACCGATAATGTGAATGTCAACATGAAAGTCGAAGGTGCTTCTTCCGTAAAATACAGCACTTCTGAAGGTGTTTCAGGTACTTTCACAGGCACAAGCAAAACCATTACAATCGGTAATTATACGGCTACCGGCGATTCTGTTACTGTTACAATTCAGGCAACAGCAAAAGACGGTACAACAAAATCCAAATCTTACAGTTTTACCAAGAAGGTTGCCAGTTCAGAATATCCGACCCTTTCCAAAGGCGGCGTTGTTTTTGATAACTCCGATTACAAATGGGCAAAGGTGTATTGTTACGTTTACAACGAATCCAGCGGCTCTGTTGTCAACAATGGGGCATGGCCAGGCGAACTGATGAACGAAGAGGCCAACGACTATTGGAGTTACGAATTCCCGTCCAAATTCACTGGTTCGCTCAGTATTATCTTTAGCAATGGTTCAGGTGTGCAGTATCCTTCCGGTAAGGGTCTTGATGCTTCTGTAAACGATAAAAAGCTCTTCAAGGGTACAACCCTTCAGGAACTTCCGGCTTCTGCCAAGAGCCTTTCTGTCAGCCTGAAGTCTTCGGCAGCAAAGGTAGGTATCGGTCAGAATGTTACATTGACAGCTGCTCCTTCCAATGCTAATGGTACAGTAAAGTATACCTTCCTTCTGAATGACGGTACAACTCTGAAAGCAGCATCTACCGCTAATACCTGCACATGGACTCCTGCCAAAGCGGGTACTTATATCGTTGCTGTCAGGGCACAGGACAATAATCTCTCCATCACTTCTACTGTTAAAATTACCGTTTCCACTGACGCACAGCTTACTTCTACTTCTTCTATGAGCGCTTCTGCTATTGATTATGGAAACACAGTTACGCTGAAAGGTTCTGCATCAGGCGGAAAATCTCCCTATCAGTATGCTTTCTACTGCAAGAAGAGCAGCGACAGCTCCTATGTGCGTCTGAAGGATTTCAGCACAACAGCTTCTTATGTTTTCAAGCCCGCAGCAGCTGCTGTTTATGATATCCTGATAAAAGTCAAGGACAGCAGCGGTTCAGTTGCTTCTACAAAACTGAACTTGACTGTCAATAAAACTGCGCAGACGCTGACGAATACTTCCAAGCTTTCTGCATCGACTGTTGCTCTGGGCGGCAGTGTCAAGCTGACAGCTTCTGCATCAGGCGGCACAGGCAGCTATCAGTACGCTTATTTCTACAAGAAAAGCTCCGCTTCTGTATACAGTGTGCTGAAAGATTACAGCACAACTGCTTCTTACACCTTCCAGCCGTCAGCGGCTATTTCCTACGATCTGATGGTAAAGGTCAAGGATAGCGCAGGAAAAATCGCCAAAGCTACCTTTACGCTGACAGTAACAAAAGCTGGTCTGACGAATACTTCCCAACTCTCAGCCACTTCCATTAAACTCGGCACCAGCATCAGCGTTACTGCTTCTGCATCAGGCGGCACAAAACCCTATACCTATGGTGTGTACTACAAGAAGGCAAGCAAGGATACATGGACAACTGTCCAGTCCTATAACAGCAATGCATCCATCACCTTTAAACCTGCCGCCGCTACTACCTATAATGTCTGCGTCAAGGTAAAAGATAACACCGGCAAAATTGCCAAATCCTATTTTACTGTCAAGGTAAGCAAATAATTTTCGCTGTTCCAAATAAAATCAGACCCGCCGCACTGTTGCAGTACGGTGGGTCTAACTTTGTCTGGCAGTTATGTTTTTGTCATACAAACTTTTCAGGGCTGCTCATAATGATGACTGTCGACCAGATCTCTGGTATAGTCAGCCACTTTGGATAACCCTTCGTTGTTCAGCAGTTCGATGTTGGAAGCAATACGATCTTTCAGTTCCAGATCTGTCATTTCCATCGGAACCAGTTCACCATTGATTTTGATGTACGGACTCAATCCCAGAAGATAATCAACGGACACATCAAAATACTTGGCAAGTTTCATGAGCGTCTCTCCATTAGGAATACCGCCATTCTTCCATTTGCTGATAATACCCGAGGAAAGACCGATCTCCTTGCCTACGGGATTAGGCCGCTTGCCGCTCCTCATACAAAGATTGTAAAACCTTTTCCAAAACATTACTACTTACCCCCATAAACATTAAATATACATCTACTGTGTGGAAATGCAGAAAAACAAGAATCAAAGTGTATTCGCCGTCTGACACGGACAGAAAAGACAGATTGTTCCTTATTACCTCTCCGAAAAAAATGCTCTGAAAGCGGCAAATTCAGATATTTTCCTTAGAAGAGTTGCTTCTTTTACCAACATATCTATGGCACTTTGCCCTTCACACTTTATCTTTTTCCCCATCTGCACAAGTATGTAAGTCGGTAAAGTCCAAAATATTACCGTCTAATGCTAATTACATATTACCACACCTTTAGACCAAAAACAAGCCCTAATTGCGACAAAAAAAACGGAATTTTTATACATCTTCTTGAAAATGACAAGACAAAGCACGAAGACAGTACTATTTTGAGAAGATAATATTTGCAATTTTCTTTCAAATGAGATATGATAATATACGTTCGCAGATGAGAGGGAAAAAAGTCTTGACAAGTATGTGATAGTGTGTTATCATATTACTACTTTACCGTAATAAAGTATTACGCTGTCCCCGAAAGGGAATGACGGAACTTCTTTTTGATCGGAAAGAGCTGAATGTCCCGATGCAAAATGCAGTTCTGCCAATATGTGGTACAGGAGGAAGGAAAAATGAAAAACTATGCCAAAATTACGCCGGAGGGTACAAAGGATTTGTTGTTTGAGGAATGTCTTGCCAACAGAACCGTGTCTGCGATTCTGGGCGGCGTATTTGCCGAAAGAGGCTTTCATGAGGTATTGACCCCCGGATTAGAATTTTATGATTTGTTCTCAGAGGACATTTCCGGTATTCCCATGGAATATATGTTCAAGATGAGTGATTCCAAAGGCCGCCTGATGGTTATGCGCCCCGATTCCACACTGCCGATTGCGAGAATGGTTTCCACTCGTTTGCAGAATATGGAAAAGCCGCTTCGTCTTTATTATAATCAGCGTGTCTATCGTTATAATCCCGGACTGACAGGCCGCAGCAACGAAGTGATGCAGGCAGGTATTGAACTGATCGGCGCGAAGGGAATGCGGGCGGATCTGGAAGTTATGACAACAGCGATTGATGCTTTGTCAAAGTGTGTACCTGATTTCCGCATCGAAATCGGTCATGCAGGATTTTTCAGAGCATTGGCAGCTCGTTTGCCGGTAAGTGCAAGACGAAGAGAAAAGATTCGTTTCTATATTGAAAGCAAGAACTATTCTGCCCTGAATTCCACGCTGGACAAATTAGAACAGACTCCCTATGTCAACAGTATCCGTCAGCTGCCTCGCTTGTTCGGCGGAATTGAAGTGCTGGACGAAGCCTGCAATCTGTGTGATGACAGAAAAGCACTTGACACACTGGATTATATCCGTGAGATATACAGTCATTTGTCCCGCTATGGTCTGGGTGACCGCCTGATGATTGATCTTGGTCTGGTACAGCGCAACGATTATTACAGCAGCATTGTTTTCAGCGGTTATGTAATGGGCTCAGGAGAACCTGTACTGATTGGCGGAAGATATGATAATCTGCTGGACAGCTTTGAAGCGCCGTCACCGGCAGTCGGTTTTGGTATCAACGTTGATGCTCTTGCAAGAGTGATGCTCAAACGCGGACATATCCCTCAGAAGAAAAACGCTGATGTACTGGTACATGCCGCAGCCGGTTTTGAAATTGAGGCTATCCGCTACGCACAAACTCTGGCACAAGCCAACATTACAGCAGAAAACAGCGTATTTGACAGCGAAGAAGAGGCCCTGCAATATGCGAAAAATAAGGGTATCGGACGGCTGGCGATTGTATCACAGGAAATCAAGACAATAGATACGGGGGTTTAAGAAGGCATGAAACCGTTAAGAATAGCACTGACCAAAGGCAGACTGGAAAAGGACACAATTGGTTTACTGGAACAGGCGGGCTATGATTGTACTGCCGTGAGAGAAAAGGGAAGAAGACTCATTCTGCCGATCGGCAGCGGTGAAATAGAAGTTGTTCTGGCAAAGGCTGCCGATGTCATCACATATGTAGAAAACGGCGTGTGTGATCTTGGTGTCGTGGGCAAAGATACCATCATGGAAAACGGCAGGAGCTTTTACGAAATTCTGGATCTGGGTTTCGGCAAATGCCGTTTTGCACTGGCAGGAAAAGCAGGGTGCGACTTTTACGCAGGCTATAACGAAAAGACCATTGCCACAAAATATCCGAATGTTACGAGGGGCTTTTTTGAAGGCAAGGGAATGGATATCCGTGTTATCAAGATTGAAGGTTCAGTAGAGCTGGCACCGCTGCTCGGCTTGTCAGATGCCATTGTAGATATTGTAGAAACCGGTTCTACCCTCAAGGAAAACGGTCTGGTGATTATTGAAGATAATGTAGCGCAGATTTCAGCAAGACTGATTGCGAATACAGCAAGTCTGAAGCTGAGAAAGCAGGAAATTGAAGCATTAGCAAATAAGATGGAAGAAGAAAGGGCGAAGATGAAATGATTAACGTAATCAAGGCTGACGGCGTAACCGAAAAAGCCTTTTTGCAGAAAGTAGAGGAAAGAAACCGCAGCACCAACGATAATGTATCAGCAGTCGTCAAAGAGATCATCGAGAACGTCAGAATCAACGGCGATCAGGCTGTCCGTGACTATACTATAAAATTTGACGGCAAAGCACCAGAATGCTTTGAAGTGTCAAAAGAAGTGATTGACGAAGCCGTTAGAAGCTGTGACCCTGCTTTTATCGAAACACTTGAAAAAGCAGCCCGCAATATTGCGGATTTTCACGCCCGTCAGAAGCAGCAGAGCTGGCTGACGACAAAGGACAGCGGCGTTATTCTGGGACAGCGTATCCGTGGGCTGGCTCGTGTCGGACTGTATGTTCCGGGCGGCACAGCAGCCTATCCTTCATCTGTGCTGATGAATGCCATTCCGGCTAAAATTGCAGGCGTTAAGGAACTGATTATGGTAACGCCCCCGCAGAAAGATGGTAAGCCCAACCCTGATATTATGGCAGCAGCTTCTATTGCAGGTGTCGACAGGGTATTCCTGATGGGCGGTGCACAGGCTGTTGCTGCTTTGGCTTACGGCACAGAAAGTGTTCCGAAGGTAGATAAAATAGTCGGACCCGGCAACATTTATGTAGCGACAGCCAAAAAACTGCTGTATGGTGTAGTTGACATTGACATGATTGCAGGGCCCAGTGAAATTCTGGTTCTGGCAGATAATACCGCTGATCCGAAATATCTGGCAGCGGACCTGATGTCACAGGCGGAGCATGACCGTCTGGCATCTGCTATTCTGGTAACAACCTCACAGGAAATGGCAGACGCTGCTGTCAAGGAACTGGAACGGCAGGTACAGACACTTTCCCGAAAGGAAATCATTGAGGAATCCCTCAGCCGTTTCGGTGTGATTATTGTCTGTGACACAATGGAAAAAGCCGTACAGATGGCAAACGACCTTGCTCCCGAACACCTTGAAGTGTGCTGTGAAAATCCGCTGGAATATGTCGGCAAGTTAGATAACGCCGGTTCGGTGTTCCTTGGCAACTATTCACCCGAACCGCTGGGCGACTATTTTGCAGGTCCCAACCACGTTCTGCCGACAAGCGGTACAGCGCGGTTTTTCTCTCCGCTGTCCGTTGACAGCTTCATCAAAAAATCCAGTTTTATTTACTATACGAATGAAGCACTTCAGGCAGACAAAGACGATATTATCCGCTTTGCCAATACAGAGGGTCTGACAGCTCACGCCAATTCCATCATCGTAAGATACGAAGATCAGTAACAGCAACAGAGGGAGTGAAAATATCATGCCTTATGAATTATGCGATAAGGTACGCACATTAGAGCCTTATCAGCCGATAGAAGGACAGTATCGTATCCGCCTTGATGCCAATGAGTCCTTTTTTTCGATGCCGCAGGTTCTGCGTGACGAGTTCAAAAGCATTGTTGACACATTGGACTTCAATCGCTACCCTGACCCGATGGCAAAAGAACTGATTGCTGCGTTTGCGGACTATTACGGTCTGAATCCCGCCCATATCACTGCCACCAACGGTTCGGACGAAATGCTTTATCTTCTGGCTTCAGCAATGCTGCAAAAAAACAGTACAGTGGTGGTTGCCGAGCCGGATTTCAGTATGTACAGCTTTTATTCGTTCCTGTCTGAAAATAAAGTCATTGCCTATGATAAAAACGAACTGATGCAGATCAGAGCAGACGACCTTATCCGCACAGTCAACGAAAATCATGCCGATATGGTGATTTTTTCTAATCCCTGCAACCCCACAGGACAGGGCATGACGGCCGAAGATGTCCGCCGTCTGATTACCTCCGTCAAAGCGCTGGTTGTATTGGACGAGGCGTATATGGATTTCTGGGATCAGTCTGTTCTGAAAGAAGCGGCAGATTACGATAACCTGATTGTTCTCAAAACTGCCTCCAAAGCTGTCGGTTCAGCAGCTATCCGTTTAGGTTTTGCAGTAGCCAATCCGAAAATTACAAATGCACTGCGGGCGGTTAAATCACCTTATAATGTCAATACCGTGACCCAGCGTTTCGGTACAGCGATTTATCGGCAAAAGGAACTGCTCAGAGAACGCTGCCGCACGATCATTGACAATACCGCACAGCTCTACAAAGCATTCCTGCAATTGAAAGAAACCTATTGCCTGCCGTTTGACATTGCACAGCCGTGTGCCAATTTTGTTTTTATCCGCACATCTTCTGCACAGGCGATTTTCCGCTACCTGCTGGAAAACGGTGTAGCAGTGCGCTATTTCGGCAAAGTAAGTGCCCTGCGCATTACAACAGGCAGTGATGAGGAAAACAAGGAATTGCTGCGGCTGGTCGAAAAGTACATTATTGAAAAAGAACTTTCCGAAAAGCATTAAACTTTTGATGATTATGCTCAAAAATGGCAAGAGCTTTTGCATTTGACCAATTTTTAGTTTACAAACCGTTCAAAAAGAGTTATACTAAGGGCAGTATCGCAGATATTTGCGGTATTGCCTTTTTATAATGAAACATACTTATGCGATGAGGTGAAGCAGCAATGCGTCAGGCAACCATTGACCGCAAAACAAAGGAAACAGATATTCATGTCAGTTTGGCTTTGGACGGCGGTGCTGTCGATATTGATACAGGCATCGGCTTTTTTGACCATATGCTTACAGCATTGGCGGTTCACGGCGGTTTAGGATTGACCGTCCGTGTAAAGGGTGATTTAGAGGTGGATTGTCACCATACGATCGAAGATACCGGCATCGTTATCGGTCAGGCACTTTCAAAGGCACTCGGCAGCAAGGGCGGTATTGCACGATACGGCTCGTTTTATATTCCCATGGACGAAGCACTCGGCTTTTGTTCACTGGATATCAGCGGACGGCCGTTTCTGGTGTTCGATGCTGTATTTCCTGAGGAAAGGATAGGCGGTTATGACAGCTGCATGACAGAGGAATTCATGCGGGCACTGGCATTCAATGCGGGTATCACGCTGCATCTCAGAGCAGTTTATGGAAAGAACTCTCACCACATCACAGAAGCCCTTTACAAGGCACTTGCCCACGCTTTAAAGACAGCGGTACAGCCATTGGGAGGAACACAGCCCTTATCAACAAAGGGTGTATTGTAATAAACGGTGTGATATACAGAAAGGACGGATCAATATGATCATTTTACCTGCTATTGATATTAAGGACGGTAACTGCGTCAGATTATACAAGGGAGATTATTCTACGGCACACAAGGTAGCCGGAAGTGCGGTGGACACTGCCAGAAAGTTTGAAGCAGACGGTGCAAGCTGGCTGCACATGGTAGATCTGGACGGTGCAAAGGACGGTAAGCGCGTTAACTCTGACCTGATTTTGTCAGTCAGAAAAAGCTGTGACCTTCATATTGAGGTCGGCGGTGGTATCCGTGATATGGAAGCTGTCGATTTCTATCTGGAAAACGGCATTGATCGGGTAATACTTGGTTCGGCGGCTATCAAAGCCCCTGATTTTGTCAAAGCGGCAGTCAAAAAATATGCTGACCGTGTCGCTGTCAGTATTGATGCCCGTGACGGTATGGTTTCGGCAGAAGGCTGGATTGATACCTCTGAGGTGGATTTCATCACTCTGGCAAAGGAGATGGAAGCTATCGGCGTAAAATACCTGATTTTCACAGATATTTCCAAAGACGGTATGCTTTCAGGTCCCAACCTGACAATGCTTGACGAATTGCAGGCAGCTGTAAAATGTAAAATCATTGCTTCGGGCGGTGTTGCCAATCTCAAGGATATTATCAATCTGACAGCATTACAGCTTTACGGTGCTATCAGCGGCAAGGCAGTTTATACGGGAGGTCTTGACCTGAAACAGGCGATTGCCGTTGCAGAAGCTGCCGAAGAAAAACAGTAGTAAGGGGAACAATGCCATGACAAAATCAATGGACTTTATCGGGGACTATTTTCAGAAAGCAGAACTGCTGCCCGCCATTGTGCAGGAACGTTCCACAGGTCAGGTGCTGATGCTGGCGTATATGAACCGTGAATCTATGCGCAAGACGTTTGAAACGGGCTATACATGGTTTTACAGCCGTTCCCGTCAGGAACTCTGGAACAAAGGCGCCACCAGCGGTCATCTGCAGAAGGTTGTAGACATCAGGGGAGATTGTGACAAAGACACGTTGCTGGTGATTGTTGACCAGATAGGCCCTGCTTGTCATACGGGAAGTCACTCATGCTTTTTTCATCAATTATGGGAGGAATATCATCATGACGGAAAATAATAATGAACTGTACGCTTTGTACGAAACGATTGTAGACAGAAAGCAGAACAAGCAGGAAGGTTCCTACACCTGTTATCTGTTTGAAAAGGGACTGGATAAAATCCTGAAAAAAGTTGGCGAAGAATGCACAGAAACCGTTATCGCTGCTAAAAACGGCGACAATAAAGAAACAGTGCTGGAAATTTCCGACCTGATGTATCATTTGTTTGTCATGATGGTACAGCAGGGTATTACGGTAGACGAAGTAATGAATGAGCTTGCAAAACGCAGTCAGAAAACGGGCAACCTCAAGCAGTTCCATACCGTAGACAAAAACACCTGATTTTGATTGCATTCATCACAGACTGCATGGCGTGTAAGGAACTGTGCAGTTTGTTTTTACTTTAAAAGAGTAAATTTATCACAAATCAGTAGTTGAATAACCTGACGGAATATGTTACAATAAAAAGAACGGCATTTTGACGCCTGAAAACAGATGATAATGCTGATAATATAACACAGGAGGGATCGCTCTTGTCCGACAAAAAGATCACAGAAACTTATCCGCCGCAGCAGCAGGAATATATATCACTGCTTTCTGATATTCTTACTGACCGTTATCATACTTCTGCGCCGAAAGCGTTTGTCCATACTTACGGCTGTCAGCAGAATGTAGCGGACAGTGAGAAGCTGAAAGGAATGCTTCTGCAAATGGGGTGTGTTCTGACAGAAAGCAAGGAAGAGGCTGATATTATCATTTTCAATACCTGTGCTGTCAGAGAACACGCAGAAGACCGTGTTTTCGGAAATGTCGGCGCATTGAAAGTGCTGAAAAGGCAGAAGCCTTCACTGCTGATTGCCTTGTGCGGCTGCATGATGGAACAGGAGCATATTGCCGAGAAAATTTATAAGAGTTTTCCGTATGTGGGACTGGTGTTTGGAACTCACGTTATCCACCGTTTTCCGGAACTGCTGTTCCATGCTGTTACAACGGGTAAACGCCGTCTGGAACGCGGCTATGATGACGGCAAGCTGTACGAAGGTATTCCGCTGCACAGGGACGGCAGCTTCAAAGGCTGGCTGCCTGTGATGTACGGCTGTGATAACTTTTGCACTTACTGTATTGTGCCGTATGTCAGGGGACGAGAGAGAAGCCGCAGCGCCGAATATATCTTGTCAGAGGCAAGAAATATGGTGGCATCAGGCTATAAGGAAATCACGCTTTTAGGACAGAATGTCAATTCCTATGGCAAAGGTCTGACCGAAGGCATACGCTTTCCGCAGCTTCTGAAAAGTGTAGCGGACATCGAAGGAGATTTCTGGCTGAGCTTTATGACTTCTCATCCGAAAGATGCTTCTAAAGAACTGATTGATGTAATGGCTGAGAATCCGAAGATTTCCACTCACCTGCATCTGCCGTTTCAGAGCGGCAGCAACCAGATTTTACAGCGCATGAACCGGCACTATACAGTAGAAAAGTATCTTGAAATTGTCGATTACGCCAAAAGCCGTATTCCTGATCTGGCACTGACAAGCGATGTTATTGTCGGTTTTCCGAATGAAACGGAAGAAGACTTTCAGCAAACCCTTGACCTGATTGCGAAGGTGGAATTTACTTCCCTTTTCACGTTTATTTACTCGCCCCGTGTCGGTACACCTGCGGCAGCAATGGAAGATCCTTATTCCCATGAAGTCAAAGCAGAACGCATGGGAAGATTGCTGAAGCTTCAGGAAGAAATATCTGCCAGACGCACGGCTTCAATGGTAGGAAAGCGTTATCGTGTTCTTGTGGAAGAACAAGCAAGGGATGGTATATTGAATGCAAGAACACACGGCGGTGTCGTGGTGGAAGTCAGCGGTGGAACAGATTTAATCGGTACTTTCCAGACAGCAGAAATTACAGAAGCCCGTAACTTTATCCTCAGAGGAAAATTGCTGGTCGTGTAAGAAGCACAGCCGCGGGAAAACGCACGATAGGGTTATCTCTGTGCAAGTGCCGTACAGAGGCAGCGCACAAATTGATAAATACAAATCAAAGGAGAAAAAATATTATGGAAATGACAAACATAAATGAAATGGACGTTATCGCTCTGACAAGGGCATTGGGCAAAAAGATTCAGCAGGAGGACGTTTTCGTCAACTATCAGCTGGCAAAGCAGAATGCCGATAACGATGAGGAACTGCAGAGAATCATCAGCGCATTCAGCGATAAGCGTACTGCTCTCAGCGAAGAAAATGAAAAGCCCGAAGAAGAACGTAACGGCGAAAAAATCCGTGAAATCAGCCGTGAAATGCGCCGCTGCTATGGAGAGATCATGTCCAATCAGAGCATGATGAACTACAACGACGCCAAAGACGCTCTTGATGTTCTGATTAACCGTGTAAGTGCGATCATTCAGAAGTCCTTTGACGGAGAAGATCCCGAAACAGCCGATTATTCTCCTTCCTGTTCCGGAAGCTGTGCAACCTGCGGCGGCTGCGGATGATGCTGTGTAGTACAGATTGCTGAAATCAGCCAAAACATACAGGGGCTTTTAACAGTTAAGACGAT
>CADCQO010000253.1 GCA_902803585.1 uncultured Ruminococcus sp. | reverse complement strand
GGTCTGCGACCACCGAAGAACAGAAAACGCTTCCCGTAGGTTCGGAAGTTTCCGTTCTCCGCATCGAAGGCGTAAAACTCATCGTTAAGCCTGTCAAAACACAGATGCCTGTCAAGGCATGATGCTCTTTGCACCTGAAAAAAGTCCGACCGTACACAACAATTGCTGTAATGAATGAAAAGAGGTAATGATATGTCTCCTTTGCTGATAGGTTTGATCATTGTATTGGCACTGATCGTGCTGACTGTTATTTCAAACATCAAAATTGTACCGCAGGCAAACGCTTATGTTATTGAGCGTTTCGGTGTTTACTACACTACATGGCATACCGGTATCCACATGAAAATACCTTTTATGGACAGAATCGCCCGCAAGGTATCCCTCAAGGAACAGGTTGTAGACTTTGAACCGCAGTCTGTTATCACCAGAGACAACGTATCTATGCAGATTGATACCGTTGTTTACTATCAGATCACAGATTCCAAGCTGTATGCTTACGGCGTAGAACGTCCTATCATGGCGATTGAAACACTTTGTGCTACTACACTCAGAAACATTATCGGTGAACTCGAACTGGATAATACCCTGACCTCCCGTGACAAGATCAACGAGCGTATCAGAGAAATTCTTGATGAAGCTACTGATGCGTGGGGCATCAAAGTAAAGCGTGTAGAACTGAAAAACATTCTGCCGCCCCGTGAAATCCAGATTGCAATGGAGAAGCAAATGAAGGCAGAACGTGAACGCCGTGCAAGAATTCTTGATGCAGAAGGTGAAAAGACCAGCCAGATTCTTGTAGCAGAAGGTCATAAAGAGGCAGCTATCCTTCGCGCAGAAGCAATCAAGGAAACAAAAATCCGTGAAGCACAGGGTGAAGCGGAAGCTATCATCGCTGTACAAACGGCTTTTGCAGACAGCTTGAGAATGTTGAATGCAGCAGCTCCTTCTGACAGAGTTATCGCTCTGAAAAGTCTGGAAACCTTTGCACAGGTAGCAGACGGCAGAGCAACGAAGATCATTATTCCTTCCGATATCCAGAACATGGCAGGTCTGGCAACTGTTCTGAAAGAGCTGGTAATTGACGGCAACGTAGACACCACCCCCAAGAATACCGCAGCCACTACCGCTAATACAACGACCTCTGTTCCGAGTGCAACAAAAACCACTGCGTCAAGACCTGCAGCCAACACAGCTGTAAATCCCGTATTGCCGCCATCGCCTGCCGGAAATAGTAATTTCGGTTCCGGTTTTGCAGGTGCAGGCAATGCCAATGTCAGCCGTCCGGTAGATGCACAGGCACAGCTCAGAGCCCGTGCACAGCAAAATCTTCAGAACAGAAACGGATAAAAGTGTTCCTTTTCAAAATTTTTTCTCTTCTGATCATAGCTTTTAAGGTACGGTTCAAGCGTTCCGGCGGATATTATCAGGACGATGATAACTACGCCCATTGTGATGCGTTCTTTGAATGTCGGCAACAGCTGCGGAACCTACACTTGGACTTACGAACTGCAGGGCTGATGCTGCCGTATGGGGCGTCTTGACACTTCATCGTCCGGCATACAAGTACTGATGTCCTGTCCGTTATTTTATCCGTAGAAAAAGAAAACCTCGAAAGTCATTCTGTTCACGACAGATGACTTTCGGGGTTTTTTGGACTGCGGAGATTATTTTTTCCATGTTCTCTCCTTCCTGAAAAACGTGAGTTCGATGAAAATGAAGCACCAATTCGTCCTTAGCATCTTGGCAGTCAGCGTTATAACAGCCCCATGTTTTCTCGAAAGAGGATTTTGAAAATTGATTTCCGTGCGAAAGCCTCAACAGGGGTTGCTTTTTTTGACGAGATAGGCTAAAATGTAGATGGAATGGTTTGGAGTTCCGAAAAGAAGAAACTTAAAGGGGAGTATGATTTTATGTCCGAAAAGAAAAAAGTAGCGGTCATTATGGGAAGCGACAGCGATTTTCCTACAGTAGCAGGCGCTGTTAAAACCCTGAATGCCTACGGTGTACCGTTTGAGGTTCATGTTATGTCTGCCCACAGAACACCTGAAGCAGCCGCAGAATTTTCCGCCAATGCCCGTCAGAACGGTTTTGGCGTTATTATTGCCGCCGCGGGAAAGGCAGCACATCTGGCAGGTGTTCTGGCTGCCCATACAACAATTCCTGTTATCGGTATTCCGATCAAGTCCTCCACACTGGACGGACTGGACGCTTTGCTGGCAACAGTGCAGATGCCGAAGGGTATCCCTGTTGCAACAGTAGCTATTGACGGAGCGGACAATGCGGCGATTCTTGCTGTACAGATACTTGCCCTTTCTGATGATACACTTGCCGGAAAACTCGCAGCGGAAAAGGTCAGCATGAAAAACGGTGTGGCACAGAAAGATGCTGCCTTACAGCAAAAGGTACAGGAGCTTATCAGCCAGTAAGGAGTGTTGTTATGTCTGAATTACATGATGAATGTGGTGTGATCGGACTGTACTCGACAGATACCTCGGTGGATATTGTAGAGGAAACCTATCTTTCTCTTTATGCTTTGCAGCACAGAGGACAGGTTGGCGCAGGTATCGCAGTCAATCAGAACGGTACGATCAGATACTACAAAGATCACGGCATGATTCCCGAAGCCCTGCCCGAAAAAGAACTTGCAAGACTCGGCAACGGACGCATTGCCCTTGGTCATGTCAAGTATTCCTCCGGCGGTACGCAGGTAGATCATGAAAACCTCGCACCTTTGGTCATGCGTTATATCAAGGGTCAGCTTGCTTTGTGCCTGAACGGTGCATTGACAAACTACCACGAACTGCGTGAAGAACTGCATCAGGGCGCGGCAATTTTCCAGTCCAACGGTGATACAGAGATTATTGCCTATCTGATTGCCAGTGCAAGAATCAATGCCTCAACGATTGAAGAGGCGGTGCAGCAGGCGGTCAAAAAGCTGAAGGGCGCCTATGCGATTGCTCTGATGTCTCCCAGCAAGCTGATCGGTGTGCGTGACCCTATGGGTATCCGCCCGCTGTGCTACGGCAAAATCGGCACCAGTTATGTCATTGCCTCAGAGTCCTGTGTTTTCGACAGCATGGGCGGCGAATTCATACGGGATATTGAACCGGGCGAAATGCTGGTAATTGATGATGAAGGCGTACACAGCTACCGTGAAAACTGCGGAGGCAAAACAGCCATCTGTATGTTTGAATATATTTTCTTTTCCCGTCCGGACAGCGTAATAAATGGTGTATCTGTCAATCTGTCCCGCCAGAGAGCCGGCCGTCTGTTGGCACAGCAGCACCCTGTAGAGGCAGATGTTGTCTGCGGTGTTCCCGACTGCGGCATCGAATCCGCTATCGGCTATGCAATGGAATCTGGTATTCTTTACGCAACGGGACTTATCAAAAACAAATATATTGGACGTGCGTTCAATAACCGCAAGAGAAACTCTGAATATCTTATGCGCATCAAGCTCAACGCCCTGAAAAACAACGTAAACGGCAAGCGTGTGATCGTTATAGATGACTCTATCGTGAAAGGAAAGACGTCACGCCATATTGTCAGCCTTCTTCGTCAGGCAGGTGCTTCAGAGGTGCATATGCGTATTGCATCACCGCCTTTCCGGTGTCCGTGCTATCTTAACAGTGACACGACCTCGAAAGAAAATCTGATTGCCGCAACAAAAACGACAGAAGAAATCTGTGCTTACATGGGAGCGGATTCTCTCGGCTTCCTTTCAGTAGAGAGCCTGAAAGAACTGGCAAAGGAAAGCAATCTGAGTTTCTGCGATGCCTGCTTTACGGGAAATTATCCGCTTGATGTGTCGGATACCTCCCGTGAGGATAAATATTCCAAAAAGATAGAATCGTAATCAGCTATAAAGGGGCGGCGAAAAAAGAAACCGCCCGACATAACAGGGAGGAACAACATGAAAAGCTATAGTGACAGCTATAAGGCAGCAGGCGTTGACGTAACAGCCGGCTACCGCTCAGTGGAACTGATGAAGGCACACGTTGCCAGAACAATGACAAACGGTGTTTTGTCCGGTATCGGTGGTTTTGGCGGTTTGTTTGAGATTGACACAACAGGTATCAGCAAGCCGGTTCTTGTTTCCGGTACAGATGGTGTCGGTACAAAAATCAAGCTGGCGTTTCTGATGGATAAACACGATACAGTAGGTATTGACTGCGTAGCAATGTGTGTAAACGATATTATCTGCTGTGGTGCAAAACCGCAGTTCTTCCTCGATTATATCGCTATCGGCAAAAATTACCCTGAAAAGGTAGCAGAGATCGTGTCCGGTGTGGCAGAGGGCTGTGTACAAAGTGCCTGTGCGCTGATCGGCGGCGAAACAGCTGAACACCCCGGTCTGATGCCGGAAGACGAGTACGATCTGGCGGGCTTTGCAGTGGGCGTAGTAGATAAAGATAAGATTCTCAGACCCGAAACCCAGAAAGCCGGCGATGTTATGATCGGCATTAAATCCAGCGGTGTACATTCCAACGGTTTTTCACTGGTACGCAAAGTGTTTGATATCAGCGAAAAGACAATTGCTGTCCGTTATGACGAACTGGGCATGACGCTGGGCGAATCTTTGCTGACACCGACAAGAATTTATGTCAAGGCAATTATTTCGCTGCTGGAGAGCGTAAAAGTAAAGTCTATCGCCCATATCACCGGCGGCGGTTTCTATGAAAATATTCCCCGTTCCCTGCCCAAGGGACTGACTGCACGCATTCAGCGCAGGGACGTGCAGGTACTGCCGATTTTCGATCTGATCGCTAAAGCAGGCAATGTACCGGAACGTGATATGTTCAATACCTACAATATGGGTGTTGGCATGACGGTCGTTGTAGATGCAGCTGATGTTGATAAGGCAATTGATTCTCTGAAGGCTTCAGGTGAAGAAGCATATGTTCTTGGTGAATTGGTTGAGAGTGACGAAGGTGTCATCATCGAATAAAGGTGAGAGATATGAAAAAGATAGTTGTGCTGGTATCGGGCGGCGGCACGAATCTGCAGGCCCTGATTGATGCCGAAAAAAGCGGTCTGATCAAAAACGGTAAGATCACCTGTGTCATTTCTTCTAAGGAAGGCGTATATGCGCTGGAACGTGCCAGAAACAACGGCATTAAAACAAGAACCGTTGTCCGCAGAGAGTACAGCGATGTTGTCAGCTACAGTCAGGCAATTCTTGACGCATTGACAGAGGAACAGGCAGATCTTGTGATTTATGCGGGCTTTATGACCATTCTTGATGAATTGGTTGTCAGGGCATTCCCGAATAAAATGATGAATGTTCACCCTGCGCTCATTCCTTCTTTTTGCGGAAAGGGCTATTATGGTCTGAAAGTGCATGAAGAAGCGCTGAAAAAGGGCGTGAAGGTGACAGGTGCTACCGTTCATTTTGTGACGGAAGTCTGTGACGGCGGCCCCATTATTCTACAGAAAGCAGTTGAAGTACAGGAGAACGATACCCCCGAAACACTGCAGAAAAGAGTTATGGAGCAGGCGGAATGGAAAATACTGCCTCAGGCGGCGGCATTGTTCTGTGACGATAAATTAGAGGTCAGAAACGGCCGTGTCTACATAAAGAATTGAGCAGCAGAAAGGAACGATGAACAATGACAGAATTAACAGCAGAGATAGCCTCCACGACCTACCCCGGCAGAGGTATTATCATCGGCAGGAGTGAAGACGGCGCCAAAGCGGTGATCGGTTATTTTATCATGGGACGCAGCGAAAACAGCCGCAACCGTGTATTTGCAGCAGAGGGAAAAGACCTGAAAACGCAGGCATTTGACCCCTCAAAGCTGGTAGACCCTTCGCTGATTATTTATGCGCCTGTCCGCACCCTTGAAAATGCGACTGTCGTTACAAACGGCGACCAGACGGATACAGTCAGAGATTTCATTCTTGAGGGAAAGACCTTTGAGGAAGCGCTGCGTACCCGTACTTTTGAGCCTGACCCGCCGAACTTCACCCCCAGAATTTCTGGTATTCTGGATTTTGCTGACGGCGGTTTCAGCTATAAGATGTCGATTCTCAAGAGCAACTGCGGCAGAGAAAATTCTGTTCTGCGTTTCTTCTACGAATATGCACAGCCTGTTGCAGGAGAGGGTCATTTTATCCATACTTACAAATGTGACGGCAATCCGATTCCGTCTTTTGAGGGCGAACCGACACTCGTTGATATCAAGGGCGACATTGACACCTTCACCAATAACGTATGGAATGCACTCAACGAGGACAACAAGGTTTCTCTTTACACCCGTTTTATCGACCTTGCCACAGGTGAGTTTGAAGACAGAATTGTTAATAAGAACCAGTAATCATAAAGGAGAATCGTTATGAACGAATTAGAACTGAAATACGGCTGTAACCCGAACCAGAAGCCGTCAAGAATTTTTATGCAGGACGGCACAGAACTGCCCGTTACTGTTCTCAACGGCAGACCCGGTTATATCAACTTTCTGGACGCTTTTAACAGCTGGCAGCTTGTCAGCGAGCTGAAAGCAGCAACAGGTCTGCCGGCAGCTGCTTCCTTCAAACACGTCAGCCCCGCAGGTGCCGCTGTTGCAACAGAGTTGTCTGACACGCTGAAGAAAATCTATTTTGTTGATGATCTGGAGCTGTCCCCCATCGCAAGCGCTTACGCAAAGGCAAGAGGCGCAGACAGAATGTCTTCCTATGGAGATTGGGTAGCTCTTTCTGATACCTGTGACAAGCAGACAGCTTTGCTTTTGCAGAGAGAGGTATCCGACGGCATTATTGCTCCTGATTATACCGAAGAAGCGCTTGCTATCCTCAAAACCAAGCGCAAAGGCACTTATAACGTCGTGAAGATTGATCCGTCCTATGTACCGGCAGCTATTGAGCGCAAGCAGGTTTACGGCATTACCTTTGAACAGGGCAGAAATGACCTGAAAATTGATGCTGAAATGCTGAAGAATATTGTTACCGAAGCAAAAGACCTCCCCGAAGAAGCTGTACGAGATCTGATTATTGCTCTTATTACGCTCAAATATACCCAGTCTAATTCCGTATGCTACGCAAAGGACGGACAGGCAATCGGTGTCGGTGCGGGTCAGCAGTCCAGAATTCACTGTACCCGTCTGGCAGGCAGCAAGGCAGATATCTGGTATCTCCGTCAGTGTCCGAAGGTACTTGCTCTGCCCTTCAGAGAGGATATCCGCCGTCCGGACCGTGACAATACGATTGATGTCTACATTTCCGATGATTATGAGGACGTACTGGCAGACGGCGTATGGGAACAGTTCTTTACTGTTAAACCTGAGCCGCTTACCAAAGAGGAAAAGAAAGCATGGCTGGCTACTTTCAGCGGTGTTTCCCTCGGTTCTGATGCGTTCTTCCCTTTTGGTGACAATATTGAAAGAGCAAAGCGCAGCGGCGTACAGTACATTGCACAGCCCGGCGGTTCTATCCGTGATGACCATGTTATTGCTACCTGCAACAAGTACAATATGACAATGGCATTTACAGGAATCCGTCTGTTCCATCATTGATTCAAAGGAGGCTGTATTTATGAGAATTCTTGTTGTCGGCAGCGGAGGTCGTGAACATACGATTATCCGCAAGCTGAAAGAAAGCCCGAAGGTAGATAAAATCTATGCTGCACCGGGCAACGGAGGCATTGCCAAGGACGCTGAGTGCCTTAATATCGGTGCGATGGATAAGCAGGGTATTGTAGCTTTTGCGAAAGAAAACGCCGTTGATCTGGTGTTTGTTGCACCTGATGACCCTCTGGCAGACGGAATGGTCGATACTCTGATGGCAAATGGTATCCGTGCATTCGGCCCTCGTGCAGAGGCGGCGCTGATAGAGAGCAGCAAAGTCTTTTCCAAAAATCTGATGAAGAAGTATCATATTCCGACAGCAGAATACGAGGTATTTGATGATCCCGCCAATGCGATCGCTTATATTGAAGAGAAAAATAAATATCCTGTTGTTATCAAGGCAGACGGTCTGGCACTGGGCAAGGGCGTTATTATCGCACAGACGCAGAAGGAAGCCCGCGAAGCTGTCAAGGAAATCATGGAGGATAAAAAGTTCGGAGCATCAGGCAACCATATTGTCGTAGAAGAATTTCTGACAGGCCCTGAAGTATCCGTCCTTGCTTTCACAGACGGTATTTCTTTAGTGCCGATGGTTTCGTCCAAAGACCATAAACGTGCTTATGATAACGATGAAGGTCTGAACACCGGCGGCATGGGCACTATCAGCCCGAATCCGTATTATACGGACGAAGTGGCTGAAATCTGCCGCAAGACGATTTTTGAACCGACAGTTGCCGCTATGAACAGCGAAAACCGCACTTTCAAAGGCTGCCTGTACTTTGGTCTGATGATTACTCCTGATGGACCGAAGGTAATCGAGTATAACGCCCGTTTCGGTGACCCTGAAGCGCAGGTAGTGCTGCCCAGACTGAAAACCGATCTGGTAGACATTATCGAGGCTGTCATTGACGAGAGATTGTCACAGCTGAATATTGAGTGGAGCGATGAAGCAACTGCGTGTGTCGTAATGGCATCAGGCGGCTATCCGCTGAGCTATAAAAAGGGACTGGAGATTACAGGACTGGACGAGAATGGCCAGCTGGACGGCGTAGAAGTGTTCCATGCCGGCACAAAACTCGAAAAGGGTAAATTCTACACTAACGGCGGCCGTGTACTGGGCATTACTGCCAGTGGCAGAACGTTGGACGAAGCATTGGAGAAAGCATATGCTGCAGTAAAGAAAGTTTCCTTTGAGGGAGCACATTACAGAACCGATATCGGACGGACAAAATAAGTTTCCAGACAGCGCATTACGGAGGGAAAAACCGTGATGCGCTTGTTTTTGACATAAGCGTAAGACAAAAGGGATATATTTTCATAGAAATTGAAAATAAAATATAAAAAATTTTCAAATAACACTTGATTTTTCCTGCAAAAGAGTATACAATACTTTTAGCACTCAGGAAGTGAGAGTGCTAAAAACTAACAGATAGCCGATGCGGTGGGTCTGTCATCTTGAAAGGATTAAAGGAGGCAATTGATTATGACTATTAAACCGTTGCTGGACAGAGTAGTTGTAAAGACCGAGGAAGCAGAAGAAACGACAAAGAGTGGTATCGTACTGACGGCCGCCTCACAGGAGAAGCCCCAGTTTGCAACGATCGTAGCAGTAGGCCCCGGTGGATTGGTAGACGGCAAGGAAGTCACTATGTTCGTAAAAGTAGGCGACAAGGTCATCACCAGCAGATATTCGGGTACAGATGTCAAGCTGGACGGCGAAGAGTATTCTATCGTTCGTCAGTCTGATATTCTGGCAATTGTAGAGTAATCATCGCACACGATAAAAACGGAGGTAATTGATATGGCTAAACAGATTGCTTATGGTGAAGAAGCAAGAAAAGCTCTTATGAGAGGCGTTGATCAGCTGGCAGATACCGTTAAGATCACACTCGGACCGAAGGGCAGAAATGTTGTATTGGATAAGAAATTCGGCGCACCGCTCATTACAAACGACGGTGTAACCATTGCTAAGGAAATCGAGCTGGAAGATGCCTTTGAAAATATGGGTGCTCAGCTTGTAAAGGAAGTATCCATCAAGACCAATGATGTAGCTGGTGACGGTACAACAACCGCTACTCTGCTGGCACAGGCATTGATCCGTGAGGGTATGAAGAACGTTACCGCAGGCGCTAACCCGATGGTGCTGAAAAAGGGTATCAGCAAGGCGGTTGCCGCAGCGGTTGAAACACTCAAGCTCAACTCCAAGCCCGTAGACGGTGCAAAGGACATTGCAAGAGTTGCTACCATTTCCGCAGGCGATGAAGTAATCGGTGATCTGATTGCTGATGCAATGGAAAAGGTCGGCAAGGACGG
>CADCQO010000252.1 GCA_902803585.1 uncultured Ruminococcus sp. | reverse complement strand
TGAATTTTCCGGATTTTTTATTCAGCGCAGTACAACGCCGTGAGAAACAGGCTGTACAAGAAAGACTTCCGGAAAATGTGATGAAATCCTGTCAGCACAAGCCGCCGCAGAAGATTTATCCTCAAAAAGCCCGAACACCGCCGAGCCGCTGCCCGTCATACAAGCCCCTAATGCGCCTTCCTGACACAAAGAGAGCTTGACTGCATCAATTTCAGGCATATGGAGAACCGCCTCAAACTTATTATACAGCCCCCCGGCGATATCTCCGACACTGCCGCCACAGATGCCGCTGATTACTTTATCTGCCGAAGCCAGATGTTCATAGCCGGACACATCAGACAAACGATATGCTTCGGGCGTTGATACTTTCAGGGACGGTTTGACAATCACAATATAGCAATCCGGCATATCCGGCAAGGGATTGAGAATAGTTCCGATACCGCCTGCCGTCATAGTACCGCCGTAAACGCAGAAAGGAACGTCTGCGCCGATACGCTCTGCCATTGCTGCGAGTTCCGCACGGGAACAGCCTGCATCTGTCAGCTCGCTGAGCGCATAAAGCACAGCCGCCGCGTCTGTACTGCCGCCCGCCAATCCCGCCTGAGAAGGAATTCTCTTTTTGATACGGATACTGATACCGGCAGCCGGCTGGTTCATCTCGTTCATAAAGATTTCAGCCGCCCGATAAGCTGTGTTCGTTTCATCACAGGGAATTTCATTATCACTGCATTCTATCCGGATACCTTCCGCCGTATCCTCCCGACTGACTGTCACCTCGTCATAAAGCGATACTGCCTGCATAACCATATTGACAAGATGATAACCGTCACTGCGCCGTCCGGTAATGTCTAAAAACAGATTCAGTTTTGCCGGCGCCAGAACCGTTCGTTTCATAGCATAATCCCTTTCGTCACGATCATCAGGACTCCCGATGATTTTCATTCAGGAAACGTTCTATCCGCACAAGTGCTTCTTGTATATGCTTGAGCGAATAAGAATAGGACACTCTCGCAAAGCCTTCTCCGCAGTCACCAAAAGCAGTACCTGGAACGATAGCCACTCTCTGGGCATAAATCAGCTTTTCGCAGAACTCCTCCGAAGTCATGCCCGAAATCCGGATACTGGGGAATACATAAAATGCTCCCTCCGGTTCAAAGCAGGTAAGACCCATGCGGCAGAACTCGTCTACAATCAGACGGCGGCGCATATCATATTCTTCCCTCATATGCTCGATATCGTTATCACCGTGTTTGAGTGCCTCAATTGCCGCATACTGTGCGGTTGTAGGAGCGCTCATAATAGCATACTGGTGCAGTTTCAGCATCTGTGAAATAATGGGTTCAGGGCCCAGCGCATAGCCCAGACGCCAGCCTGTCATCGCATATGCTTTTGAAAATCCGCTGACAACGATTGTCCTTTCACGCATTCCCTTGATATCCGCAAAGGAAACATGACGTTCCTTTCCGTAGGTCAGCTCGCCGTAAATTTCATCGGACAGCACCAGAATATTGTGTTTTTCCAGTACTCCTGCGATTTCCTCCAGATGTTTCCGGCGCATAACCGCACCAGTAGGATTATTCGGGAAAGGCAAAATCAGCAGTTTGGTACGGGGTGTAATAGCCGCCTCCAGTTCTGAAGCCGTCAGACGGAAGCCGTTTTCAGATTTTGTTTCGATAATGACAGGAGTACCGCCCGCCATAATGGTCATCGGCTCATAACAGACAAAAGCAGGCTGGGGAATCAGCACTTCATCCCCCTGCTGTACCAATGCGCGGATACAAAGGTCGATTGCCTCTGAACCGCCGACAGACACGAGTATTTCTTCGTTGGGGTCATATTCCACATTGAAGCGTCTGGCATAGTACTTGGAAATCTGGGTTCTCAGCTCCGCAAAGCCACGATTAGGAGAATACCATGTGTGACCCTTGCGCAGTGCCTCAATGCCTTCCTGACGGACGTGCCAGGGGGTAGTGAAGTCCGGCTCGCCGATGCTCAGTGAAATGACATGATCCATCTCGTTTGCGATATCAAAGAAACGGCGGATACCCGATGGTTTCAGGCTGAGAAGGCGGTCATTCAACAGTTTTGTATAATCCATCACAGCATAAGACTCCTTTGCTCATCATCTTCTTCACTGCCATAGAACGGCACACCGCCGCTCTTGTAGTGGGTCAGTACAAAGCTGGTCGCTGTTCCGATAACATTATCAAGAGTAGACAGACGCTTAGAAACGAACTCTGCAATTTCCTGAATAGTGTTGCCCTTTACCATAGCGATCAGGTCATAGCGGGAAGAAGCCGCCAGATAGACACTTTCTACATTTTCATAAGACATCACGATTTTAGCGGTATCATCAAAGCCAGTTTCGGCTTTGGGAGTAACTTTGAGTTCAATAATCGCTCTTACGCCGGCATCTTCCGCCTTGTCCCAGTTAATCAGGGTATTGCTTCCCTTGATAATGCCCTGTTCTTTGTAATCAGCGATCTGCTG
The DNA here is from genome assembly GCA_902803585.1 of uncultured Ruminococcus sp. GTDB lineage: Bacteria > Bacillota > Clostridia > Oscillospirales > Acutalibacteraceae > UBA1213. The sequence goes on along the minus strand of CADCQO010000252.1, from coordinate 1,040 downwards.
TTTTACGGCATCTTCACTTTCACCAAGCATAGACGCCAGCTGTGCCGTTGTAAAATCTGCATTTCTGCTCAAAAGGTCCAATAACTTATTCATTTTCTTTCCTTCCTTTCAAGATGTAATAGACACCTATATTATACATGATAACGCCCTGATTGTCAAAACAATCCATTCAGATTACGAAAATTTCTTTCAGTTGTTCATCGCAATAAAGCGGTTGATTTCGACCAAACGGCTGTTAGCGTCCTGAACGCCCAGCTGATACAGTTCGTCCAGCACTTCAGCGTCCCTGCAGTTCCGTTTGATATTGATCGGGCGTGACGGCTCTATGACGATTGCATTTTCCTGTTCCTGCTCACTGTAACAGAGTGCCCGCTCACGGTTATAGACTTCTGCCCGTGCTATCAGCGCTTCTATCAGTTTCGGATAGGCTCTGTATTTTCGTTTAAGATAGAACAGCGGGAAATCGATCTTATTTTTCTTGACATAGGATTTATCCCTTGTCAGCACGACAATATTTCTGGTAACGCCGTCACGTATTGCCAGATCAATGGGAATCGGTGCGCTGACACCGCCGTCCAGTAACTTGTGCCCGTCATATTCTACGATATTGGCAACGACAGGCAGTGAAGCAGAGGCAATCAGTGTACGGAAATCATTTTTATGAATCGTTTCATTGCCGAAAAATATTGTTTCTCCCGTTTCAATGTCTGTTGTACAAATATGCAGACACATAGAAGTACGGGAAAATTCCTCAAAGTCAAAGGGCAGAAGTGTTTCAGCCAATTCCCCGAAAATAAAGTCAAAGCCGAACAAGCTCCCTGTCCTGCACAGAAGCCTGAAACTGCTGTACCGTTTATCACCGGCATATTCAGTATAGATGCGGTAATTGCGTTTCGGCTGTTTGGAGAGGTACGACATAGCATTACACGCACCTGCCGACACCGCGTAAGTATCCCTCAGATAAATATCATTTTCTGCCAGCACATCGAGGACACCCGCTGTATAAGCGCCCCGATTTCCGCCCCCTTCCAGAATCAAAC
>CADCQO010000251.1 GCA_902803585.1 uncultured Ruminococcus sp. | reverse complement strand
TCGCTCCGGCGATGATTACGGCATTCAGTTCGGTCAGTACACCATTCCGCTGCCGGAATCTAAAAATAAGAAGAATATCCTTTCTCACTTCGTCGGCAAAGACGTTGTTCTCGGTATCCGTCCTGAGGACGTTCATGATGAGCCTGAATTCCTTGAGAGATCAGAAGAAAGCATCATCGAAGCTCAGGTAGAAATCACCGAATTGATGGGTAATGAAATCTATCTGTACCTGACAGTTGAGGGTACTTCCTGTGTTGCCCGTGTTGATCCTTCTTCTACTGCAGAAGCCGGTGAGTCTATCGAGATTGCCTTTGACGTTGAAAAGATTCATATCTTTGATAAGGACACTGAAAGAACTATCACTAACTGATATAAAATCGTTTTTCTCTCCCCTTTTGAGCTGCATCGTTCTGGTGCGGCTCTTTTTTTGCCTTCCTGCGGTATCAACTGTCGGTGTTTGTCCTTCTGCAGCATCAGGTGTCGGTATCCGGACGTTCACCTACAGGTATCACGTCAGGCAGACAGCAAAACAGGCCACACCCCGAAGGATATGACCTGTCTGCAAAAAGGAGAAAAATAATGAAAAGAGCAAAATCTTGTACTCGGTAAACAGTAAACGGAATGGTGGATTATCAGACTTCACAGAACCTGTTTTCATCTTCCGTTTTGACATATCTTAATAGCCGAAACCGTTGAAGAAGTCGTCAAGGTCGCCATAACCGTAGTAATTGTTGTTATTATCAGAACCGCCATCAGCATTGAAGCCGTTGCTGTTTCTGTTTTTGATCTTGCTGCTGTTGTTATCACGTTCACCCAAAGTGACGGAAATCGTTTTTTCCTCGCCATCGCGATAGATAACCACGTCTACCTGCTCGCCTGCCTTATGCTTGAGTACCTCTGATGAAAGCTGGGTGTTGTTCTCAATTTCTACGCCGGCAAATTTACGGACAAGGTCGCCTACTACCAGACCGGCTTGTTCAGCTGCACCGCCGCTGACCAGAGAGTAAATGTATACGCCCTTCTGTTCAACGCCGTAACGCTGCATCGCTGTATCTGTCAGAACATTGACAGCGGTAATGTCCAGAGAAGCACGTCCCGATACATAGCCCTTTGTCTGGAGATCACCGATAATGCTCTTGACATTGTCGATCGGGATAGCAAAGCCGATGCTTTCTACATTGGTACCGTTGGAAGTGGAAACAGATTTTGCTACGATGATACCTACCAGACAGCCATCTGCATCGAACAAACCTCCGCCGGAGTTGCCGGGATTGATTGCTGCATCTGTCTGGAGCAGTTCCATGTTTTTGTTATCAATAGTAATCGTTCTGTTCAGGGCGCTGATGATGCCTGCTGTTACCGTACCGCCCAGCTTGCCCAGCGGATTGCCGATAACAATGGAAGTTTCTCCGACTTCCAGATCAGAAGAAGAACCAAATGTCGCACAAGTCAGACCCTTTTCTTCAATTTTGATCAATCCGATATCATAGGTGGCATCTGTGCCGATAATCTTTGCATCATAAGTTTTGCCGTTAGTAAGCGTAACACTTACCTGTGATGCACCCTCAACAACATGGTTATTGGTGAGGATATAACCGTCCTCCGAAATGATGACACCGCTGCCTGCACCCTGCGTCACATACTGACCGTAAAAACTGCTGTAAGAGGTTGCTTCAGTGGTAATCTCAACGACAGAATCCTTTACTTTGGTAACAACGTCCTGAATGCTGTTGGTTGAAGTGCCGTTCTTGATACCCGAAGATTCTACGATCTTCAGATCGGAATCCTTGCCTTCTGCTGTTGCTGCTGTAACAACCTGACCGCTTGCGGTGGAAGTAATGATTTTTTCGGCTGTGTTCTGCGGCTGCATGAAATAAGCGCCCAATACACCGCCGCCAAAACCAAGACATACTGCCAATGCAAGACTGCAGGCAATCATCGCTATTTTCATGCCCTTACGGGACTTCTTTTTGGGTTTGATCTGAGAAGCGTGTTCCTGTGTCGCAAATTGAGAACGGTAGCTTTCGTAGTTATAAGCAGGCTTCACAGTATAGGAATAGGCGTTACGAACCGGCTGGGACTGCGGAGCCGTTACATTGAGTTCTGCTGTATCACTGCTGACAAACGAGTCGCCATAATGAGCGGCAGCTTCTGCATGGGTCATGGGTGTTTCTGCGGGAGCTGCAGTATAATTGCTGGTGCTGTAAATATCATTCGGCTGTACCGTTGACTGTTTCTCTGTATTCAAGGGACGATAGCCGTTATACATTTCATTTCTTTCATCCATGATAAGTACCTCCATTTAGTAAATTTCATTTTTTGTTCCTTCGATGGTTATATTATAGCGCAACTTTCCTTTTGATGTGATAAGAAATTAAGTATGTTCTTGAAACAATTTATTAACACTCTCTTAATATTTTTTAAGTTTGAGAGGCTTTGATAGCATCAAGTATACGGTGTGCTGCTTCCGTTTTGGACAAAAGGGGCAGTTCCTGCGTGTCATCAGCGGTAATCAGCGTGATGATATTGGTATCTACACCGAATCCTGCACCGCTCTGACGGATACTGTTGGCGGCTATCATGTCACAATGCTTCTTCTTCAGCTTGCGGCGGGAATTTTCCAGTAAATGCTCGGTTTCCATCGAGAAACCACAGATAAACTGCCCACTTTTTTTATTATCTCCTGCCCATTGTAAAATATCCTTTGTGCGTTTGAGCGAAAGCGACATTTCACCGTCAGATTTTTTGATTTTTTCATCTGCTGCGGCTGTCGGCGTATAATCTGCTACCGCTGCCGCCATAATTAAAATATCGTTGTGCGGAAAGCGGCTGGCAACCGCCTGATACATCTCTTCGGCAGAACGCACAGGAACGACCTCTGTATACAGCGGCGGGGCAAGCCGTACGGGGCCGCTTACCAATGTGACCTCTGCCCCCCGCATGGCAGCAGCCTCTGCAAGCGCATAACCCATTTTTCCTGAAGAATGGTTCGTGATATAGCGCACAGGATCAATTGCTTCCACTGTCGGACCGGCACTGATGAGGACTTTCTTTCCTGTCAGGTCTTTTTGACAGCCAATCGTATAACGTACATAGTCGATCAGTGTGCTGATATCGGGCAGTTTTCCCTTTCCTGTATCCCGACATGCAAGCCTTCCTACACTCGGCTCGATCAGCACGAATCCGTGACGTCTGAGCTTTTCCAGATTTTCCTGCACAATGCTGTTTTCGTACATGAAAGTGTTCATTGCAGGGGCCAGAATAATGGGACAGTACGCCGCCAGAAGCATGGTAGTCAGCATATCGTCAGCAATACCATTGGCAGCCTTGCCGATCACGTCAGCACTGGCAGGGGCAATCAGAAATACGTCTGCCTTCTGTGAAAGAGCAACGTGTGTGACATCAAATTCAAAATTTCTGTCAAAGGTATCCGTCAGACATTTGTGACGGGTAAGCGTTTCAAAAGTAATCGGGTGAATAAAATTCAGCGCATTTTTCGTCATCACGACATGAACATCACATCCTTCCTTCACAAGGTCACTGACAAGCTGCGCCGATTTGTAGGCGGCAATCCCTCCTGTTACTCCTACTACTATCGTTTTCCCTTTCAGCATATTCCTTCTTCCCTTCAATTGATATTGTATGAATGTCCTGTTTTTTTTCACAGCTACAATCAATATAACACATTTTGTGCCCGATGTAAATATCACCAACTTGTAATTTATATGAGAATGTGGTAGAATATAAGCACTGATGCGACACGAAAGGAAACTTTTATGATTACCAATTTTCATACTCATACTTACCGCTGTTTACACGCTTTCGGCACGGAAGAGGACTATGTACGGGCGGCTCTTGCCTCTCAACTCGATGAACTCGGTTTTTCCGATCATGCGCCTTTTCCACACCATGATTATGGCCTGCGTATGCCTTACAGCGATCTTGACGATTATTTGCAGACAATTGACCAGCTGAAGGAAAAGTACCGTGATAACATACGGCTCTACAAAGGTCTGGAAATTGAATACTACGCCGGACAGAAGGAATTTTACGAAATGCTTCTGCATGAAAAGGGACTGGATTATCTGGCACTCGGCGCACATACACGGGTTGACAAAGACGGTGCTTTCCGGAATATCTTTTTTGCCGAAAGTACTGAGGATTTTCTGCGCTATGCTGATAACGTGTGTGAAGCAATGCAGACAGGGTATTTCCGCTTTGTCGCACATCCCGATTTGTTTTTTCTGAATGATTTTCCTATGGACGAAAATACAGAAGAAACCTGCCGGCGTATTATTGCTTGCGCCGAAGAAACAAATACCATACTGGAACTGAATGCCAACGGCTACCGCCGGAGCAGAAGAATGTACCATGACGGACTGCGTTTCCCCTATCCGCATGAATATTTCTGGCGGCAGACTGCAAAGACAGATATTCGTGTCATTATCGGCTCGGACTGTCACATTCCTCAGCAGGTTTATGACAAAGATGTGTTATTTGCACACAAAGAAGCCCGAAGATTAGGACTGAATGTAATAGAATCTATTTTTTGAGGTGAAACAATGAAAAAAGTCCTTTGCTTTCATAATCCCGATGAAGAAAACGGCTGGCTCAGCAACTGGTATTTATCGGATTTCACGGTCGGCCATATCCGCTTTACCTCTATGGAACAGTATATGATGTATAAAAAAGCGGAAGTGTTTGGTGACATAAAAACGCAGAAATTGATTTTGCAGACAAATGACGCTGGTAAAATCAAGGCGCTCGGACGAACAGTCACGCCGTTTGATCATGTTGTATGGAACGGAATGCGTCAGATCATCGTTTATGAAGGTCTGATGGCAAAATACAGCCAGAATGCAGAACTTCGTGAAAAGCTCCTGCAAACGGGCAGCAGGCTTTTGGCAGAATGCGCTGTCAACGACAAAATCTGGGCAACTGGTCTGTCTATGAATGACAGCAGGCGTTTCGATCCGGCAAACTGGACAGGACAGAATCTATTGGGCTTTGCTGCTATGTTGGTACGAGAAAAATTGAGGAGTGAATAAAAATATGAGCAAAAAGCATTGGTATATGACACGTCTGCTGACACTGACTGTGAGCGGTGCACTGTTGATTTCTCTTGCCGGCTGCAAAACACAGTCTGTTGATATCAAGGAAAAAACCGCCAAGGTTTCGGAAGCAATTTCTGCCGTCAGCCAAACAGCTCAGTCGTCAGCGGCCGAAAGCTCTGTCTGGAAACCCGAACAGGAAAGCAGCCATGCTTCTTCTGCTGTGAGCGCAGATCCTTCGCAGCAGTCATCAAAAGTTTCCTCCCATACGGAAGAAAGCTCCGGAAGCATCTTTTTCAGCGTACCGGAGGAATATCTTGACGGCGGCATTTTCTCCGATGCCTATGAAGATGCCTATCATTACCTCACACAAATGACGCTGGACGAAAAAATCGGTCAGATGTTCATGTCGTCCCTGCCCTATGAAGAACCCGTTGAAACAGCGGCAGAATATCATCTGGGAGGATATATCCTTTTCGGCAATGACTTTGCAGGCAAAAGCAAGGACGATGTTAAAAGTATGCTCAATACCCTTTCAATCGCTCAAAAAGTGCCGCTCGCATTCGGCGTGGACGAGGAAGGCGGTACTGTTACCCGTATCAGTGCTAAACCTTCTCTGAGTTCCCACGAATTTGAATCGCCCCGCACACTGTATAAGAACGGCGGTCTTGCCTATATTCAGTCTGACGCAGACGAAAAAGCTACCCTCATCAAAGAGCTGGGGATTGATATCAATTTTGCGCCCGTGTGCGATATCGCCACCAACAAAAAAGACTTCATGTATGACCGTTCTCTCGGAGAAGATGCCAAAACAACCGCCGAATTTGTCCGCGTCGTTACACAAATCAGTCAGGTGAGAGGCGTTTCCGTTACCCTCAAGCATTTCCCCGGCTACGGTCAGAATATTGATACACATACAGGAGTTGCCGTTGATAAGCGTGACATGAAATCTTTCCGCGAAAAAGACTTTTTGCCGTTCAAAGCGGGCATTGATGCCGGCGCACACCTCGTGATGGTCAGTCATAACATTGTCGAATGTATGGACAAAAAACTTCCTGCCTCCCTTTCCCCCGATGTCCATAAAATTTTACGGAAGGAACTGGGCTTTTCAGGACTCATCATCACCGATGATCTGTCAATGGGTGCTGTCACCTCTTACAGCGGAACGAATACTCCCGCTGTCGCAGCTGTCTTGGCAGGCAACGACCTTCTGATTCTCACCAGCGACATGGTAGAATCCTCCATGAGTTCCATCAAAGCCGCTGTCGGAAACGGAACCATTGACGAAAAACTCATCGACCACGCTGTTTTCCGCATTCTTGCCTGGAAATACACGAAAGGACTTATGTAAAAACGAAAAGCGAAAAAAATAACTACCGTCTGCTGACAGAATTTTCCAAAAGAAATCCCCTTCAGGGAAAACTGATTCTGAAAATCAGGAATTCCTTGAAGGGAACTTTTTTATTCCGCTGTCAAAGCGGAAGAGAACTTTCTGCTGATCGCTGTGAATTACAGCTTGGTGCGGTTGTTGCGGAGATATTTGGGTTTGTTGGATCTGGGTTTGCGGAGATTGACGGTACCGCCGCTGTCATCATCGGAAAAAGAGGTGCCGGTCAATGTTCCGGAACTGTCACTTTCCTGTGAGTCAACCGGCGTTTCTGTTCCGGAAGCGCCGGAAAGAGGCAAAGAAGCTGCAGGAGCCGCCGGTGCAGATACCGGAACAGACAGATCATCTATTACCAGAAGACTGCCGTCCTTGCTGTACTTTCTTTTGACTTTCCACAAGATCATATAAGCGGCAAACAGCACTACACTGACGATTGTTACAACCAGACCAGCCATAAGACCCGGTGTGCGGTAGGTGAATCGAATTGTGACATTTGAATTGCCTGGTACACGAACTGCCATAAAGCCGACATTGACCTTTTCAATATCTGCCGGTTCATCATTGACAGTAGCACTCCAGCCCGATTCATACGGAATAGAGAAAAATACCAGCTCGCCGGAATCGCCTGTCTGTATCTCGGCGGTAATCTGATTGTTCTCAAATTCTACGGACGAACAAGTCAGCTCTCTGCGTTTCTTACAGTCCTGAAAATATTCTTTCTGCGAGTATTCATATTTTTCCAGTGAATCATCGTGTTTGAGGATATTCTTGTATTTCTCTGCCTGTTCCTCTGTCAGCACGATGGATTTCAGCATCAGTCTGCTTCTGTCCTTTTCGTCTACCTTTTCATATTCCTTTGTGGTGACATAGGTATCATAGGTAAATCCATAAGGAATGTAGTACTGATTCTCATAAACTTCATAATTTTTCTTCTCAAACAGGCGTTTCCAGCCAGGCATCTGCTGATAACTGCTGTTGGTTGAAAAGTCTTTGTTATCGAGAGCGTAATCGAACAGGTACTTGACAGAAAGCAGTCCTCTGATAGCGTAGACATCTGTTTTCGGACGGGAACCTACTGTTCTTTCAACGCCGACAGATTTGTAGAAATCCATGACTGAACCGGGAACAATACTCTGGAACGCCTGAATAGTCGGAATCTGCCAGTACATACCCATATTGTCCATTTCATTGTAGAAATCTGAACGGACACTATGAATATCCTCCAGTTCATCAAAGACATCTCTGCTGTTCAGCGCGTTATCAATGATATACTTCTTGTCATAGCTGGCATTCAATACACCTGTGCCCAGCAATACAATGGAATACCCGACAACAACAAGACTCAGACCTGCCGCCGAAAAACGGATAAACAGCTTTTCCTTGCTGCGGAAAGCCATCACGATCATAAGGATCGCCATGCTTGCAAATGCGAGTGCCACCCATATCCAATAACGGTCGGGATACTTTTCAAGACCATAGTTCGTGTAAGCCTCGCCTTTGGACGTTGTACCGTTGACAGGCATAAAGCCGATCAGCGCCGCTATGATAAGCGTTATCATAAAGTTCAGCCTCAGTGCAGGCTTGAAATCTGTTTCATGTCTGTCAAATGAAATAGCCGTTGCCAGAGCCATCATAAGCGTCAGCATATAGAACCAGCGCGCATAATAAGCGGCGTTCAGAAGCTGGAACAAGCCATTGAGCAGGGGAATATATGCCGCTATGAACAGCATCGGAATAAATATCCTGAGCCACTTATGCGTTTTTGTCTTATAGAAAGCAAAGACACCCACCATACTGTAAAGCGGCAGCCATGCTGCAACAGATGCCCATTTTGCATTGGAATCCGGCGTAAAGTTCGCATATGCAGGCATATCCGGCGGAAAGAGGAAAGATACCAGAATGTGGATATAGCGCTGTTCGCTGGAATAAACCAGAGCATTCCAGCCACTGAAACTGTTGAATACACGGGAATTCTGTATTACGGACAATACAGACGGGAAAAGAATCACGGCTGCTGCAAAGAAACCGAGCAGTACTTCAACCGCAAAACGCAGAAACTCCTTTGTACGCATACGGAAGCTTCCTGTCATCATGCGTACAATCCAGTAGATAAAGATAAATACTGCCTGACCTGCGAAGAAGTAGTAATTGATGAAGGCTGCTGCAAAAACGGCATACGCAACAACGCCTTTGCGTCTTTCGTAGATAAAAGCGTCCACTGCTGCCAGCATAAACGGGAACGTAACCATTGCTTCATGGAAATGGTTAAAGAACACGTTATAGATACCGAAACTGGAAAATGCGTAGATAATCGCACCGAACACGGCATAATTCTGGTTTTTGACGTATCTTCTGAGGAAGGTATAGGCTCCCAGCGCTGCCAGTGAGAATTTTATCATGAGCAGGGGGGCCAGAAGATAAGGCACTGCCTCACTTGGGAACAACAGCGTAAACCAGAAGAATGGACTGCCGAACATATAGAAGCTATATGAACCAATAATGTTCGCTCCCAGATCAGTTGTATAACTCCAGCCGATATTGCCGTTGAGTATAGAGTCATGAATCATCTGATAAAACGGAATCTGCTGTACGTTATAATCGCCGTAAAAGAAAAAGTATCCTTCATTGTAGATCAGCCAGGGAAGAAAAAAAGCAAATGACAATCCTAACGCCCACAGAAAGGTGATCAGATAGTAGTTTTTCTTCTGAGGAATCAATCTTCTTGCAATGGTCATACTTTTACCTCCTTTAGTTATTAGTTTCTTTTCTACGACATGAGAATTATTGTACCACACTTCTCTTCAAAAATCTACATTGTTTTCCCCTTTTCTTCAAAAAATATTGCTGCCTGTCAGCCGGTTGTATTTTCGGGCTGATTGTGATACATTAAGAGGTAGTCAATCATAACGGAGGTATACATATGAGCAGTTATCATTTTTTCGCTATCATGTCCCGCATGAAGTACATCAGCCGCTGGGCGCTGATGAACAACACCCGTCAGGAAAATATCAGCGAGCACAGCCTGACGGTTGCTATGCTGGCGCACGTTCTGACGGTTATCAGCAATAAACGTCTGGGAAACAGCTATGATGCCGAACACGCCGCCGCTGTTGCCATGTTTCACGACTGTACGGAGATCATCACAGGTGATCTTCCTACTCCCATCAAATACGCCAGCAAGACGCTCCGCAGTGCCTACAAGGACATCGAGCAGGAGGCGGCACAGCATCTTCTGAATACCCTTCCTGATGACCTGAAAGAAGAATATCAGCGGCTTCTTTTGCCTGAAGAAACGAATCCCTATCTGCTGAAACTCATCAAGGCCGCTGACCGCTTATCCGCGCTTATCAAGTGTATCGAAGAAGAACAAATGGGCAACCGTGAATTCATGCGGGCAAAATCTGACATTCTGGCGTCCCTTCGGGAAATGGATATGGCAGAAGTGAATATCTTTATGCAGGATTTTCTCCCCTCCTACGCTCTTTCTCTTGATGAACAGAATATCGCGCTGTGAATACTTTTTTCTGCGATATTTTTCTATGATATCTACAATAAACTGACCTCACCCATAAAAAAAAATATCCAACACGCCGTTTTTTAAAAAACATTTGCTAATCGGTACATTCTGAGCTATAATAATACAATCGAAGTTTTTGATTTGCCCAGACAAGCATAAGTTGCTGTATAAGGGAGGTCGGTTTATGCCTGACGAATATCATTATCCCCCGCGCAGACCCTCGAAAAATAAAGGCAGACCCGTCAGCGAGGTCGTTTTCTATCAGCCGAAAAAAACTCGTCCTGCCGCATCGTCTGTTTCTGTATCGTCATCTGTCCGTCCATTCAAAAAGCCTAAGCTGAAAAAACGGCGTATTGCCGTGAACGTGATTGTATCTGTGCTTGGTACTCTGCTGATTCTCGGCGGCTGTGCCTGCATTATTGCCTATACCTATTTCCACCGCATCAATTATCAGGAAATCACGGTAGATGATGGCAAAAATACTATTCAGAACTCGTACTTTATCCACCCCAACGGCAATGCTTCACAAAATGTACAGGCTTATGACGGCGAACTGCTCAACGATCCGATGGTGCTGAATATCATGCTGTTCGGTGAAGATACCCGCAGCGGTATGGAAACAGGCAACTCCGACACAATGGTGCTGTTTTCCATTGATACCCGCCACAAGAAGCTCAAAATGCTTTCTTTCATGCGTGACACCTATGTGGAAATACCCGGTTACGGCGAAAACCGTATCAATGCCGCCTATACTCTTGGCGGGGCTGCTCTGACTGTCAACACCATACAGAAAAACTACGGTATCAAGATCGACCGTTATGCGGTTGTTGATTTCAAGAGCTTCAAGAAAATCATTGATGCGCTGGGCGGTGTCGATATAGAACTGACTGCTGAGGAAATCGACTATATCAACTGGCAGACATGGATTAATAACCAGCCTGCTTATTCGGAAGCTGACAGCAGCTATAAGGACGCTGTCCGTGAGGAACTCAAATACAACTGGTACTATGTTCCTGAGGAAGAAAGACCCCTCCGCAAAAGCGAACTGAACTTTAAGGATAACGGGGAAGATGATCCTACCGCTGTTGTGCATCTCAACGGCACACAAACCTTGTGGCACGCCCGCAACAGAGGCGAGGACGGTATCTGCGGCGGTGATGATTTCACCCGCACAAAGCGTCAGAGAGGTGTTATCAGCATCATTATCAACCAGCTGAAAAAGGCAGATGTTGCTACACTGCTGTCCGTTATTTATGAAATCGGACCCCTGATTACTACCAACATCAAAACCTCTGAAATTACCGCACTTGCCGCGGATATGACCTCTTACCTGAAATATCCGATTGTTTCCGAAGCTGCTCCTGCTGTCAACGGTATCGGCACAACCTTCTATTTCTCCAGCGATAATCACCCCATCTATATCAACGGCATTCTCTCCTCTGTTATTCTGATTTCAGACTGGGACGATTTCCGCCAGCAGGTTGCTGAATTCCTCTACGAAGAACAGGTAGCAGTCAAAAAGAATTGAAAACCGGAAGCGGAAAATCATGGCCGGATTCTGCACGGAGATCCTCTGTTCTTTTTCGCTGAATGGTTCAATCCCCTGACAACAGAACAAAAAGTTCCCTTCAAGGAACGCTTTGATTTTCTCAGCCGACTTTTCCTTGAAGGGAACTTTGTTTTGTCATTTTGTCTTAGTGATGCCGCTGTCAACTACTCACGCACTTTCGGAGCAAACGGCACAGTGTCAAAAACTTCCATCACACGGTCACGCATCCACAGCATCGGCGTAATGCGGACGGCAAAGCCATAGCCGTTGTCCATGCGCCATCGGTAGCTTTCTGCCTGCGGAAGTCCGAACATTGCCAGAATAGTCATGATGACTCCGCCGTGTGTCACAACTGCCGCAGTTTTCAGGTTTTCCGCTGACATTTCTTCTACCAGACGTTCAAACCCCCGACACACTCTTGAAGCAAACGCCTTTCCGCTCTCACCGTTCGGCGGCGGCGTTTTGTCGGAATTCTGAAGCCATTGTGCAAAGGTGGGATTTCCCGCCAGATCTGCTGCACTCTTGCCTTCCCAGTCGCCAAAATCGCACTCGCTCAATGCTCCGACCGTTTGTATATCCCTTTGCGGATAAATAATAGAACAGGTTTCTGTACAGCGCAGCAGCGGACTTGCATAGATTTTGTCAGCATAAGGGTAGCCAAACTGCTCATCAATGGAACGGAGTGCCTGTCTGCCCTTGTCGGAAAGGTGTACATCAGTGCGGCCGATATAACGTCCACGATTCGTTTCATCAATGGCGCCGTGACGTATCAGGTAAATAATGTAAGACTGCATAGCGTTGATTCCCTTCTGTCAAAATTGCTTTATCATGATGTTTTTCACGTTCGCCGGAATCGAAATTCACTGAAAAAATCAGCAATTTCGGCACTAAAAAACGCAAAAAGAACTTTACAAATTGTTTTAAATGGTATATAATTTACATACTGTTTAATTATAGATAGTCGGATTCTGCCCCTTTTTGGAGAAGAATAAAAACGACTGTTATTACTATATGCTTTTCTAACCACATTGTCAAGAGGGAGGTGCCTTATGAATAACGATTTTCCACGTATCGTGACGCTTTTACGGAAAGAGCGCGGGCTGAGCCAGAAACAGGCCGCCCTTGAACTGGGTGTTTCTCAGGCACTGCTCTCGCACTATGAAAAAGGTATCCGTGAATGCGGACTGGATTTTGTGGTAAAGATTGCCGATTATTATGAGGTATCCTGTGATTATCTGTTGGGACGCAGTTTAGACCGCAATACGGCGGCTTTTTCTTCCTCCGGCACTTCCGCACAGCCTGCCGCTAAGGACGAGAACCGCAAAACAGCTGCTCTGACTGCTATGAACAAAAAACTGATTCTGAATTCTCTCCAGATTGTCTTTGATATTCTGGAGCAGATTGACCACAAAGGGCTGACAGCAGAGGTGTCCTCCTATTTTATGCTGTCGGTGTACAAAATGCTGCGTTCGGTTTATTCGCTGAATCAGAAAAATCCGCAGGCAATGTTTTCGGTGATTCCGGAATGCTATGCCGGCATTTCGTCTGCCCTTCAGAATGTAATAGAAGCCAATCTTCATTGTCTTGCGCTGGGCAAGGCACCTGCCCCCCATCATAATCTGGACAGCAGTACAGTACCGTATCTTTCACCCGACGTCATTTCTAAAGCACATCCGGATTCAGCCCCTTCACTTTACAGTCTGATACGGGACACCGAAGAAAAAATGAAAAAACTTCTGTGAAATCAGCCGCTTCTGTTTTTTAGAAGACGGCTTTTTTAGCCTGTATAAGCAGAAATATGCTCCACATTATCCCCCACACACCGAATGTATACTCCTGCCCTATCGGCAGAAAAGTATGTCACCTCACGCCGGAAGCCTAAAACATTACCCTCGGAAGCCAGACAACTGACTTTCGGGGGTAAAGTTGTTTTTACGAGAAATAAACGGTTTCCTCTTCGGGCTTCTGCGCGGTTTTTACATCATCTACCAACAGCATGGGGCCAAGCTCACCGCCGAACAGCGAGTCTCTCTGTGCTTTGACTCTCGCTGTAACGGTGTACCAGCCTTTATTTGCTAAAGTGGAAGCCTTTGACCACCGGCACAGGAACCCTACATAGCGGATATCCTCTACACAGCAGGTCATGGCAAAGCGTCCGCCGACAAAAGTATCCTTCGGCAGCTTCGGATTACGGGCAACCAACGCTTTGAACTGTACTGTCTTGCCGTCATACTCCTGCGGTTTGTCCATCGCATCAAGATAAAGCAAGCCGAAATCCTCGTCCTTTACCTCTATCACAGGTGCGTTGACATCAAAGGGAAGCGGATCAACGATCTGATCGTTTTCCACTGAACCGTCCTTATACTCATACAGAATATTTGCACGGCGGTTGATGGCTCTTACAATGGTGTGCAGCTTCATCTTGTCAACAGAATCATCATAGCGGTTAAAGAATACCACTTCTGTCGCACTGATTTTATCATATACCAGCTGCCGCATATTGCTGTTGTACATATCAAAGGTATTGGCATCTGCTGTCATCATAATCTGGTAAACCTGCCAGTTTTTCGGCAATGCCTGACCCAGATCATTCAGCAGCCACATACCGTTGTACTCGATCATGACACGCTCGGCTCTGGCCTTCTTCGCCGCTTTTTCGAAAAATGACTGCGTGAGTTCCGACTTGTCGTTCACCGTCACGACAGTAACATTGCGGCCGCCCTGATACTGTGAGGGATCCAATTCTTCTTCGCCTTCCTCGCACAGCACAACAAGTGTCTTTTCGCCCGTCATAAACTGTCTGTCACACAAATTTTCGTGCATAAAACGGGTTTTGCCGCTGTCCAGAAAACCTAAAAACAAATATACCGGAATGGTTTTATCCATGAGCTTTATCCTCCATTGATGCTTTCATCAAAACAACTGTTCCAGTGCAGCTTCATTGAGTTTTGAACCAATGACACAGATACGTCCAGTATAATCTGCACTGCCGCTGCGGACATCGCTTTCTTCGGGTACATAGTCAAAGTGTATCCAACTGCCGTCCACAGCCGGTACAATACCCTTTGCACGCAATACCATGCCGTAGGTTGCGCTGTCTGCCAGAGCGTTCAGAATGCGTTCAATGTCCTCTTTGGTGTATTTCTTTGCGGTTTCCTTGCCCCAGCTGATAAATACTTCATCAGCATGGTGGTGATGATGTTCATGTCCGTCATGGTCATGATGATGGTGATGCTCGTGCTCGTCATGGTCATGATGATGGTGATGCTCATGCTCGTCCTCGTCATGGTCATGATGATGGTGATGCTCGTCCTCGTCATGGTCATGATGATGGTGATGCTCATGCTCGTCCTCGTCATGGTCATGATGATGGTGATGCTCATGCTCGTCCTCGTCATGATGATGGTGATGATGACACTCACAGTCAGGATCATCACATTCCTCTTCATAAACGACATCGTCCACCGTCAGAAGTGCCTTTCCTTCTGTTGCCGCCAGAATCTGTGCACCTGTCAGGTCGTCCCATGGGGTAGTAACGATAGCCGCTTTCTGGTTATGCGCACGGAGCAGTTCGAGAGCCTGCGCCAGCTTTTCGTCGGAAACATTCTGTGTTCTGCTGAGAATGATCGTACTGGCACTTTCAATCTGGTTATTGTAAAATTCACCGAAATTCTTCATGTAAATTTTGCACTTTGTGGCATCGGCTACAGTGATAAAGCTGTTCAGCACAACGTTCTCATTCGCTACAGTCTTTACTGCGTTGATGACATCAGACAGCTTGCCAACGCCCGAAGGTTCAATGATAATTCTGTCAGGGTGATACTCGTCCAGCACCTTGTTCAGTGCCTGTCTGAAATCGCCCACCAGAGAACAGCAGATACAGCCGGAATTCATCTCGTTGATCTGAATGCCTGCTTCTTTCAGAAAGCCGCCGTCAATGCCGATTTCACCGAATTCGTTTTCGATCAGCACAAGCTGCTCATTCTGGTAACCCTCTTTGATGAGCTTTTTAATCAAAGTGGTCTTTCCTGCACCAAGAAATCCCGAAAAAATGTCAATTTTTGTCATAAAAAACCTCTCCTTTTCTTTTTTCGGCTGAATTATCTTTACATGACACCTATTATATACCATTTGTCTGCAAAATTCAAATACTTTCCAATGTTTTGAACAGTTCTTCCACAGATACCGTGATAACGCTCAGGGGAGTTTCTGCATAATAGGAAAGAATACAGCTGCTGTGTTCTTCCGTATAGACATTTGCCGCCTGCTGCCATTCGTCCGTAATGGTGTGGAACGGTCGGGACATTCCCTCGCCGGTCAGCTTTGCCAGACATTCCTTCCGTGTCCACATACGCAGAAAGCAATTGTCGGGGTCATCGCTGACAGCAAGCTGTTCCTGTTCTTTTTTGGAGCATACCCGACGGAAAACATTGTTTCTCACCCTGCGCCTGTCCGTCACATCAATGGCTGTATCATGTTCCGACACAATACAGCCGACAGCGGTTTTACAATGGCTCAGGTTAAAATAAACAGCAGGGTAGTCCTGCAGAAAAGGTTTCTCATGCTCTCCAAAAGTAAACAAAGGTGCTTCACAAATACCATATTCCCTGAAAAGGGCATACCGCAGCAGCAGATAAGCCGCACAGCCGTCGATCCTGTCCCGCTGCGAGCCGTACTGTTCAATTTTCGCTGACCGCTGCTGACTGAGAAAAGGCTTTCCCCTTATTAAAAATTCCTCCGTCAGCGTATCGGTATTTTCTGATAAATACACCATTTTCCCTGCTTCTTCCTTTTTGGTATTGCAGCAGAACGGAAACATGTCTGTACTGCGTTACTGCTGCCGCTTTTATCATAACATCACTCTGCATCATCTGTCAAGAAACACCGTCTGGCAAAGAAATTGTACATTTACTACACCGCTTATAACCGCGGAAAATGCCCTGCCTGTTAAGTTGAACAACTGTCAATCGCTGTTAATTTACAATTTTGTAACGGATACAAGAAAAAAATATAAAAACTTGCAATTTGCTTACCGGTTGTGCTATAATCGTAAGGACATAGCAGGCGAAGAATACCGTACAGCTTTGCCTCATTATGAAATCAGTACGGAGAATGGCGGAATCATTTTATGGCACAGCTGTGTCTTGGCTGTATGCAGAAAAATAATGGAGAGAAAATTTGTCCGATTTGCGGCTTCAATCGTGAAACGGTTCAGAACGCACCTTTTATGCCGCTGGGTACGGAACTGCAGGACGGTAATTATATTGTCGGCAGAAAACTCAGCAATAATGCTGAGGGAGCAAAATATATCGGTTACAGCAAAACGATGGCAAACACGGTTATTATCAGCGAGTTCATGCCCGCCGGTATCTGCGGCCGTGCCAACGGAAAGAAAAAGGTCGTTGTCCGCAGCGGTTACGAAGAACAATATAAACAGCTTCATGAGGAATACCTCAGCTACTACCGCAATATTGCCCGCCTGAGAGATGTAACGGCAATCGCGCCGATTTTTGATATTTTCAGCGAAAACGGCGTTTCCTATATCATCTGGGAGTATTACGATTCTATCCCCTTTACAGAGTACATCAACCGCAGAAACGGAAGCATTGACTGGAATACAGCACGTCCTCTGTTTATGCCGCTGATTGCCGCACTCTCTGCCCTTCATGCCGCAGAGATCGGTCATTATGCTATTTCACCGGATAATCTGGTTGTTACCTCCGCAGGAAAACTGCGTCTGACAGACTTTGCCCTCAAAGAAATGCGTCAGACGGGCGGTTTCTTCCAGCCTGAACTGATGGACGGCTGTGCTGCGCCTGAACAGTATAAGGAAATCGGTGTGTTGGACGAAGCAACGGACGTTTACGGCTTTACAGCTACGCTGTTCTATGCACTGACAGGACGTCTGCCGGAAAACAGCAACGATCGTAAGCCGGACGGCAAGCTCTCTATTCCGACTTCCGTTTTCAAGCGTCTGCCGCCTCATATCGTTTCTGCGCTTGCAGACGGTCTTCAGGTACAGAAAATCAGCCGTATTGCTACCTTTGAGGATATGCGTACACAGCTTTCCTCTGCGCCGACTGTCAAGGCAATCCAGAACGAAGCCAACCGCAACGCTATTCAGAGTGAGGTTGCCGAAAGCTACACCCCCCGCAAAAAGGACGGTATTCCCGGCTTTGTATGGGGTCTGCTGACCGTTCTCGCGTGTCTGCTGATTCTCTTGGGCGCAGGTATCTATTGGATCATGAATAACCCTGATTCCTTCAACAGCTTCATTACCGGCAAGCAGGAAGAACAGGAAGAAGAATCTGTTATAGATGACAACAACCCTGATACCGTAACCATTCCGAATCTGGTGGGCCAGCGTTATGATGAAATCACCGCTAAACTCGGCACTAATTCCGACTTTACCCTCATCAAGACCGAAGACGAAATCAGTGATAAGTTTGAGGAGGGCGTCATCAAGTCCCAGAGTCCTGAGCCTGGTCTTTCCGCTAACAAGGGCGTTAAGATCGTTGTCACTGTCAGCATGGGTTCTGCTGAAAGAGAACTGCCTGTGATTGCGGGTCAGTCCATCGAAACAGCTGTAAGAGCCCTCAATGCACAGGGATTTGTCGCATCGGGTGTTTATGTTTCAAGCGATACAGTAGATGCCGGAAAGGTTATCGGCTACACCAGCCATAGTGCCGGCGACAAGGAGCGTTATGGTTCTACTGTCGTTATCCAGATCAGCACAGGTCCTGAACCGTAATACCAGCCACTCACAAATGAATCGGGGAAACACATTCCGGACGAAGGTGTTTCCCCGAATTTTTTTATTTTATTTGTGTGAGAAGCTCCCGCCTCTAAGTGTTAGTGCGTGCGGCAGGAGTATGTCACATCTTCATGTTTTCTGCGATAACAGATATAATGCTACACCGTCCTCGTAGCTGTTGCCGATGACCTTATCCGCCTGCTGACGGACAGTCTGTACCGCATCTCCCACAGCGATACCGCAGTCTGCGGCACGGAGCATTTCCAGATCATTGAGATTATCCCCGAAAGCAACCACACGGTCTGCGCCAAGCATCTGTCGGAGTCTGAGTACGCCGGCGGCCTTTGTAGCGGCACTGCTGAATACTTCAAGAAAATACATATCAGAGTAATTGTCGCTGTAAAGCGTTGCTTTTGCGCGGGGAAGCTTCTGAATTTCAGCATAAATCGGGTGCAGACGCTCATAGGTGTCTACCATTGTAAAATAGATAACCTTGTCGTCATCAGAAACACTGATCTCCGAAGTCTGCCGAAAACTTTTGTAATCGTCGTTCTTGCGTACCTCGAAGAAATTGCGTTCCACCTCGTTGGAAAGCCGTTCAAACTCTACATTGATGCCGCAGTCACTGTCGAATTTATAAACGAATGACATTCTGTCAAATGCTTTCAGAATGCGGATTACTTCGAGAGAGGTCTGCGTGTCCATCGGGATACAGCCGATATACTGACGGCGGCTGTAATCGTACATCAGAACGCCGTTAAGATGTACGCTCGGAATAGCAATATTCATTTGCTGTAAATAGCGGATAGCGGACTGACTCCTTGCGGTAGCTACCGTAAACAGCATACCGCCGTCGATCAGTTCACGCAAAATATCCACAGAACGCTGTCCCAGCTGTGCCTTTTTATCCAACAGCGTTCCGTCCAGATCACTGACATAAAGTGTTTTCATAAAACCACCCAGAAACAAGATTTAGCGATGCGTATACAGAGCCGGATTGCACACTCTGCATACGGAACGAAACCGGACCGTTATTTTCCGCTTTCAATTTTCAGTCTGCAATAATAGGTGAAGCCGGAAAGAACGAGGGGCTGACAGTCCTCAAAAGGTTTTGCGGAGAAGAAGCCTTTGCGCTCCTCGCCGGTATTGAGATAAACAATACCCTCGCCTTCGGGGTGTCCTTCGGAGAAATAACCAGTATAGCGATGGTCAGTATAGAGAATCGTGCCGCTGCCGTCCGGCAAACCATTTTTCAGCATTCCCGAATAAACGGCGGGAACACCATCAACAATGATATTCTTTTCGATGACGTATTCCGGCGTCAGACGGTACAATTCATACTCCGTATCTGCCAGAACATCACAAGGCGGCAGTTCAGGAAGGTCTTTCAAAAAGACTTTCATCGGCTTGTCGGGTCTGTCCTGACGGAAAATACCCTCAAACTGCTTTTCGGTATGCTCTCCGAAACTGCACCCCATACCATTGCGCTGTTCTCCGCTCATACTGCCGTGATAGACCAAAGCACCTTCTTTGTCGTAGGTGCAGGAATAGGTACGCTCATCGTTTGTAAACAGCGATTTGCGGATAACGGTGCAGCGGGCGATCTCATTGATGCGTCCGTCACGTCTGCCGTCCCTGAAGAAACCGACATATCTCGCTTCACCGTTCTCATAAAGAATACCGCAGCCGTTATAGCTGTCATTGTGCCACTGCCCTTTGTAGCGTATTTCTTTCTGACAATAGGCTGTACCGAAGCCGTCCCTTCTGCCCTCTTTGAAAGAACCAACATAAACAACTTCACCGTTCTGGTAAAGTTTTCCTTCTCCATGATACAGAGAGTGAAGGAACTCGCCTTCATAACGCTTTTCACCGTTTTCATAGGCAATTCCTCTGCCGCTGCGTTCTCTGCCGTACCACTCGCCGCAGTAGACCAGCTTTTTCTCGGCACTGTACTCGTTAAAGATGCCTGTCGGCTCACCGTCAGAAAATTGTCCTTCGACATAACTGCCGTCCTCTGAAAAATACTGTCCTGAACCGTTATAGCGGCCGTCCGCAAAGCTGCCGATGTAAATGACCCGTCCGAGAGCATTTGTCAATGTACACTGACCGTCTGCCTTGCCATTGCGGAAACGACCGGCAATAATACTGCCGTCTTTCGTGTAAAGAATGCCTTTGCCGTGAAAGACGTTATGCAGCCATTCTCCACGATAGCGCACTGTGCCGTCTGCATTATATGCCGTACCTTCACCGCTGCGGGCATTGTTACGGTAACCGCCCGCATACAGCAGTTCGCCGCTGCTGTCGAACTGTGTGCCTGTTTCCAGAAATACACCGTCCCTGTACGTACCGAGGAAAAATGTGCCGTCCTGCGGATTGTAGGTCAGACCTGCGCCATGCCGCTGACCGTTCCGCACACCGCCTGTATAGAGCAGATGTCCTTCTTTGTCAAAGCATGACGACACCTCTGTTATCTGATCGTCCTCCCAGCGTCCGGCCGTCATGCTGCCGTCTGATGAAGAGAAGGCCGCACCAAGTCCCTGACGTTTACCCTGAGAACACCCTCCCACATAACTCAGTTGTCCCGAATCACAGCGGATAACACCGAATCCGTCCTGTTCAACGGTCTGTTCCGGTATCAGGGCAGACTTTTCTTCGGAAACTGTCTGCAAAGGCTCCGCAGAAACTGTCTGATCTTTTTCCAACGCTTCCCGTGCAATGGCTTCTATCTTTTCAAAGAAACCATCGTTTTTCTGCGGCGGCTCTGCTGTTTCAGACAGCTGTTCCGTTTCAGCAGACACTGCCGGCTGCTCTGACATTTCAGCGTGAACAACTGCCTGTTCTGCCGTTTGAGCAGGCACTTTGTGTTGTTCTGCCGTTTCCACAGATATTGCCGGTTGTTCCGCTGCCATATCTTCGGTGTCAATCACAGTCTGTCTGTTTTTCTCCAGCACGCTGTTCACAATTTTTTCCATTGCTTCAAAGAAATCTCCCGTTTCAGCAGCTTCTGGCAGCATTTCTTCACGGGTATCCGCTTGTTCAGACTCAGCCGTTTCTACGCTGTTTGCCGGCTTCTGCGGGACTTCTGACGGC
>CADCQO010000250.1 GCA_902803585.1 uncultured Ruminococcus sp. | reverse complement strand
GTGAAGCACCGCTTCAGTACAGCCCCCAAAAGCTCAAGTTCTACTGCGAATATTGCCGCAGTGAAGATACAGAAGAACAGCTCCG
The DNA here is from genome assembly GCA_902803585.1 of uncultured Ruminococcus sp. Lineage (GTDB taxonomy): Bacteria > Bacillota > Clostridia > Oscillospirales > Acutalibacteraceae > UBA1213. The sequence continues at coordinate 3,105 of CADCQO010000250.1, read as the reverse complement.
CGCACATTTTGGCAGTCTGGATCAGCAGCTTAACCAGCAGGCTGTTTCTGAAGAGAATTCTGCTAATGATGTACCGGAAGGCTTCGAAGACTTTGCTTCCAATACCGTTATGTATACCTGTCAGAGCTGCGGCGCAGAGGTTATCGCTGATAAGACAACCGCCGCTACCATCTGTATTTACTGTCACAATCCGGTTGTTATTTCTAACCGTCTGACAGGTGCTTTCAAGCCGGACAGGGTAATTCCTTTCCAGATTTCCGAGAAAGATGCGGAAGACCGCTTTTTTGCCTTCTGCAAGAAAAAGCACTTCCTGCCCAAAACCTTTATCTCTACCGCAGACCTCCAGAAAATCAGAGGTGTTTATTACCCCTACTGGCTGGTAGATTCCCTGAAAGACGGCTGTATGTATGCTACCGCCAAAAATGAGCGTTCATGGGAACAGGGAGATACACGCTATACTGAAACAAAAACCTATCGTGTCAAACGTGCCGGTAAAATAGATTTCCACGATTTTCCGCACCCTGCCCTCAACGGTGAGCACAGCAAGGCGCTGAAATACGTCAACCCTTATGATGATAAGGATTTCAAGGCATTCACGATGGCGTATCTGTCAGGCTTCCTCGCTGAGAAGCGCAACACGGAGCGGGCGGACGTACAGCAGGATGTTGACAAGGAACTGAAAGAATACGCTACCCGTATTTACAGGGATTCTATCAACGGATACGATTCAGTAACAGTAGACAGCGTAGAACTGCGTACACTTCAGGAAAAATGGAACTATGCCCTGATGCCTGTATGGATGATGAACTTCCAGTATGAAGGCAGGGACTACCTTTATGCGATGAACGGACAGACCGGTAAAAACTATGGTGAACTGCCGCTGGACAAGAAAAAGCTGGCACTCTTTGGCATCATTCTGTTTGTCGTACTGTTTGGACTGGGTATTTTGGGAGGTTGGTTACTGTCATGAAAAAACAACACCTTTTAAAAACGACTGCTGTATTGTTTTCTGCGGCGGCGCTTCTCACATGGGGCGGTGTGGCAGCAGAAGCGGCTTCCGAAGAAACACCTGTTCCTCTGACGGCAGCTGCTGTACAGGATACCGCTGATACAGACTATACCTACTATACAGCACCGCTTGACGGAGATGACGGCTATGATATCGTAACACTGGATACGAGCAGCAGCTCCAGTAAGAAGAAATCTCCCAACTGGCTGAAAATTATCCTGATTTCTCTGGGTGCCAGTGTGCTTATCACGGGCGTTGTCGTTATTATCATCTATCGCAGCTACAAATACAACGGCATGACGGAGCCGAATGAGTTCAAGAACAAAGCACCGCTTGATTTGCGGGAAAGAGAAGATGTCCTTATTGATGTCAAGGTCACCAGTCACCACATCAATCGAAATAATAATTAGGGGCTGATTATTGATTTGCGCCTGCTGTCCAGCGGGGGCAGACGGCGATGTCTTTTAGTCAGCAGCTAAAGGGGGGATATTATGAGATTTGATGTTATGCCTGTGGCGACAGAAAAGCAGATAGAGGAAATAGAAGCGATTGCTGTTTCTGCCTTTCAGGAATGTCATAAGGGAATTTACTCCCATGAACAGATCAGCTATATGTCTGAACAGTTCCATACAAAGGAAGCGATGAAACGGCTTATGAAAGAAAGACAGATCTATTATATGCTGTTAGCGGATCATGAGCTGGTCGGGTATTTGTCTTTTGAGCATCAGAACCACCATTTGCGGCTCAATAACCTTTATGTGAAAACAGCAGACCGCCGCAGGGGAATTGCCCGAAAAGCAATCGAGCAGATGGACAAGGCACTCAGCGGGGAGGAATTCCATCATGTCCGCAAGCTGACCATTAACATTCCTCGTCAGAATACATCTGCGGCGGTGATTCTGCAGCATCTTGGTTTCCGCATCACGAAATCAATAGATACACAGGTCGGCGGATATGTGCTGAATGACTATGTGATGGAAAGAAAAATCAACAGGAATTCAGGCGATTATCATGGGTAAAAAGCTAAAGAGTTATATTCTTCTTCTTCAGACACTCATTGACAGCGGAAAAATCGAGGATATTGACGCACTCAAGCGGGAATTGCTGGTAGAGATTGGTTTCTGGCAGCATGAACGGCTGATACATCTTCTGGTCACGATTCTTTTCGCACTTCTGACGATGTCTGTGTTTATCCTGATTTTGTTCTATCAGACATGGGGCGTTCTTCTGCTTTTAGCGGCAATGCTCTGTCTGTTAGTGCCTTATATCCGTCACTACTTTATTCTGGAGAACGGCGTTCAGGCACTTTATGTTGTCTATGAAAATCTGCTGCGTTCCGAACAGTTTCCCGCAGTGCCGGAAGATGTCTGGTCGCAGAAAAAGAAAAAAAAGTAGCAGTGTCAGGGCTTTTGCTCTGTACAGAATAATTTCGTTCCGCAGTAACCGGAAACAAAAGACCGGACCTTTGATTGGTGAAATCATCGGTTCGGTCTTTTTTGATGTCAGATCACGATTTTTGCTTTTTGAAAAGGAGCTGCAGCTTTCTGCGGAGATAGTGCAGTTCAGATGTGTCGTCAAGAAGCGGAACAGGATCCATTTTAGAGTGCAGTCCCTGCCAGTGATACTTCATAACGCAGCTCATGCCGTAACCCACTAACAGCCAGAAAATACATACACGATAGGTACAGTCTGCAAACAGTGCCACTTCAAACATCGAATAGACGCAATAGCCCGCACAGAAGGCAACAATCAGAACCAGCACATTGCCGTCACGCCGGCTGCGGATTTTGTGGCGGAACATGGAGCGGAGCATTGCTTTGGCGATGGTCAGCATCATCACCAGAAACAGGCTCAGTCCCACAATGCCGAAACTGGCAGTAATGGTCAGCAGACCGTTGTGAAAATCAACATACTTGTTGCCGCCCAGATCAGTATAGCGGATACCTCCGAGATACTCTACGCCGTAGGAGGCAATATTCTCTTTGCCGATACCCATCAGCGGAAACTGCTCGATCAGTCCTAATGCCTGCCGCCACAATACAAAGCGTCCGCTGTCGATATTGGTGTTCTGATGTCCCAGAATTTTTTTTGCGTTG
>CADCQO010000249.1 GCA_902803585.1 uncultured Ruminococcus sp. | reverse complement strand
GTTTTGTTTTCCAGATCCAGACGGTTGACCAACAGACCAACGGTTACGAAATCACGGTAGGGAAGTCCTTCCGCAATATCGGCAATGGCTCTTTCGGGGACATCGCCTGTCATGCCCGATACTAAATCCTTGACCGGCATGGAGGAAATGAAAATATCGCCCTCGATGGTTACGTCGCCGCTTGCGGTTTCACAAACGACCGCCGTGACTTTGCCGTCCCTGCAGACGATATTTTTTACTTTATGTCCTTTCAGGAGCTTTGCACCCTTTTTCACAGCCTTGTCAGCGGCTAACTCCCACAGCTGGCCGGGACCGTACTTCGGATACCAGAATTGTTCGATCAGGGAAGTTTCTACATTTTTGCGCTTTTTCTTTCCGCCGAACAGCTTGGAAAACATATCCTTCAGTACTGCCCGTATAGAAAGCCCCTTGACTCGCTGGGAGCCCCAGTCAGCAGAAATTTCTCTTGGGTGCCGTCCCCAGAGCTTTTCGGTATATCCCTCGAAAAACATACTGTAAAGCTTCTTGCCGAAACGGTTGATATAGAAGTTTTCGAGAGAGGTTTCAGGCTTTTTGAACATTGCCGCCTTGAGGTAGCTGAAGCCTGCGGCGATTGTTGTGAAAAAGCCCATGTTTTTGATTGTTGAGGCGGACATTGTCACAGGGTAATCAAAGAAGTGCTTGCGGTAGTAGATTCTCGATACTCTGTCACGCACCAGCATAACAACGTCTTCCTTTTCAGGGTCGGGGCCGCCTTCTGCCAGAGGCTTTTCCCTGCCTAAAATTTTATCATCAAAGGCGTCCTTTCCCTGCAGGGGCATCAGTTCTTTCCACCAGTTCATGATCTCATCGCTTTTTGAAAAGAATCTGTGACCGCCGATGTCCATGCGGTTGCCGTTGTAGCGCACTGTCTGTGAAATACCGCCGATTACCTGTGTTTCTTCCAGAATGACGATTTCATATTCCTCTTTGTTGTCTTTCAGCAATTCATTGGCAGCGGTCAGTCCTGCCGGACCTGCGCCGATAATGACAATTTTTTTCATGAAGCAGACCTCCGTATTTATTCACTCTTTTCTGAGTCCTTGATGGGTGCGGTGTCCTTTTCTTCGACTTTACGATAAAGGATAAATTTGCGGGCGAAGAAGTTCCACATATAAACGATGATGACTGCCAGTACCTTTCCTACAATATAGTACTTGTCAGTGGGAAGCAGTCCTCCGAAAATCTGATGGCTGACCAGAAAACCTGTACCAAACATTCCCTGTACAGCAAACGGTTCGATAATCAGCTGTGTCAGTCCCAGTCCGATGATGCCGATCACGGCAAAAGCGATAAAATCAACAATACGGTTTTTGACCTTGGCTTTGGCAAAGACCCAGTAAGTTGATACGATGTAATTGACTGCCAGACCGGCGATAAAGCCGAAAATCGCCGCTATACCTTCGGGAACGTGTACCAGCTCCCTGAAGAGAATCAGTATCAGCATATCGACAACTGTAGCAATACCGCCGACAAACAGGCTCCTGAAAAACTGAATGCCTGTGTGGCTTGTATCACCAATGAACAATTCTTTTATCTTCATAACATCTTTCACTTCCTTTACGCACAAATATACAACTACCATTTTAGAGCAAACCACCGCAAATGTCAATGAATCGGCAGAAAAAACTCTCATACCATGACAAATGCGTTTTCGTATGCTATAATACACCTATCTTGTCAAAGGAGAGAACAGTAATGGACGAAAGATTTATCAGGACGGAAATGCTTCTCGGCACACAGGCGGCAGAACGCCTGCAAAGAGCCAGAGTAGCTGTTTTTGGTGTGGGGGGTGTCGGCGGTTATGCTGTCGAGGCGTTAGTGCGCAGCGGCGTAGGCACACTTGACCTGATCGACCGTGATACAGTAAGCGTTTCCAATATCAACCGCCAGATCATTGCCCTTACTTCCACAATCGGACGGAAAAAAGTAGATGCTGCGGCGGAACGTGCCAAAGATATCAATCCGGCGGTGCAGGTGAACACTTACCCGTTGTTCTACACTTCCGATACAGCCGCACAGTTCGATTTTACGCAGTATGATTATGTTATTGATGCAGTTGATACCGTCAGCGCAAAAATTGATCTGGTGCTTCGTGCGGATCAGGCAGGCGTGCCGATCATTTCTTCGATGGGGGCAGGAAACAAGCTCGACCCGACCCGCTTTGAAATTGCCGACATTTATCACACATCGGTTTGTCCCCTCGCCAGAGTAATGCGGAAAGAACTCCGGTCAAGGGGAATCCGTCATCTCACGGTTGTCTATTCCAAAGAAGAACCGAGAACGCCCGCTATGATACAAAAAGACCCTGATACCGGCAAAGTCATTCCCGCCAGCAGTGCCTTTGTTCCTTCTGCTGTCGGTCTTATCATCGCTTCCAAAGTCATAAAAGACCTGACAGAAAAAGCCCGAAACTGAAAACAGCGGTCAGACCGCCGGAAAAGCCGTTTTCGTCCGGAATGTGCCTGTTTGACAACATTTTTGACTGTACGGCTGAACTTATGGTTGCAAGAAACGGTAAAATATGCTACAATAGGGTGTATTATTTTTTGAAAAAGGAAGTTGTTCGTATGGAGTATATTATTTCTGACCGAGTACAGACCCTGAAACCCTCTGCTATCCGTGAGATTTTCAAATACGCCGCCGACCCGACTGTCGTATCTCTCTCCGCAGGCAATCCCGCACCTGAGGCCTTCCCTGTGAAGGAAATTGCAGAGATTTCCAACAAAATCATGACAGAAAATCCCATCGCCGCCCTGCAGTACAGCGTGACAGAGGGCTACACTCCCCTGAGAAAGGCCGTCGGGGATTTCATGAAGGAAGAATATAATGTCGGCAGGGATTTCGATGACCTGATTATTACTTCCGGCGCACAGCAGGTAATGGATCTCATCACCAAGTCAACGGTGAACGAGGGAGATACTGTCATCTGCGAAGCACCGAGCTTTATTGGTTCGCTGAATTCCTTCCGTTCCTATAATGCCCGTCTTTGCGGTATTCCGCTGGAAAGTGACGGCATGAACCTTGAAGCACTCGAAAAAGCCCTCCAAAGTGAAAAGAATATCCGTTTCATTTACATTATCACCAATTTCCAGAATCCCTCAGGCGTTACAACCAGTCTGGAGAAACGAAAGGCTATCTATGAGCTGGCTAAAAAATACGGTGTGATGATTCTTGAAGATAACCCCTATGGTGAACTGCGCATCAGCGGTGAAAACGTTCCGCCGATCAAGTCTTTTGACGAGGACGGCATTGTGGCTTATGCAGGTTCTTTCTCAAAGATTCTTTCTCCAGGTATGCGTCTGGGCTATGTCATCGCTCCTAAGCCGATCGTACAGAAAATGGTTGTCTGCAAGCAGGGTGAAGACGTACACACCAATATCTGGGCGCAGATGGTTGCTCATCAGTTCATGACAGAATACGATTTCAGGGGACACCTCAGAAATCTCCGTGAAATCTACCGCAAGAAGGCAAATTTCTGCATGGAACTGCTCGACAAGTATCTTGTGCCGAACAAAATCACCTATCAGCCGATTGAAGGCGGTCTGTTTAGCTGGTGTCAGCTGCCGGAAGGCGCTGATATGAACGATTTCTGCAAGCAGGCTGTTCTCCGCAAGGTGTGCGTTGTTCCTGGAAATGCCTTCCTTACAGATGAAAAAGAGCAGAGCAGTTCCTTCCGCATCAATTTTTCTACCCCCACCGATGAACAACTCGAAAAGGGTATCCGTATCTTAGGCGAACTTGCAAAGGAGATTTTATAATGTCAGAAACCACTACCGAGAAGAAAAAAGTCATTTTCAGTGCGATTCAGCCCAGCGGTACTATTACACTGGGCAATTATCTGGGTGCTTTGCGCAACTGGGTCAGCCTTCAGGACGAATATAACTGCATTTATGCGGTGGCTGACCTTCATGCTATTACTGTACGTCAGGAGCCGAAAGCGTTCCGTCAGAATATTTTAGAAGCCTATGCCCTCCTGCTGGCGTGCGGCATTGACCCCGAAAAAAGCCCCTTCTTTATCCAGAGCCATGTCCATACACACGCAGAGCTGGCATGGATTCTCAACTGCTACACACAGTTCGGGGAGCTGTCCCGCATGACCCAGTTCAAGGACAAATCCGCCAAACACGCCGACAATGTTAACGCCGGTCTTTTTACCTATCCTTCACTTATGGCGGCTGACATTCTCCTGTATCAGGCAGATATGGTTCCTGTCGGCGTTGACCAGAAACAGCACCTTGAATTGACAAGAAACATTGCCGAACGCTTTAACGGCATCTACGGCAGCACCTTCAAAATTCCTGAACCCTACATTGCTGAGGTTGGTTCAAAAGTCATGTCCCTGCAGGAGCCCACCAAGAAAATGTCAAAGTCGGACGAAAACGTCAACGCATGGGTTGCTGTGCTTGATAAGCCCGATGTCATCATGAAGAAATTCAAACGTGCGGTAACGGATTCCGAAGCAGTTGTCAGAGTCGGTGAAGGCAAAGACGGCATCAACAACCTTATCGGCATTATGAGCACCGTTACAGGAAAAACCGCCGATGAAATTGCTGTGGAATTTGAGGGCAAGGGCTACGGCGATTTCAAAGTCGCTGTTGCCGAGGCGGTGATAGAAGTACTCCGTCCCATTCAGGAGCGTTTCAGCGACTACATCGCCAACAAGGATTATCTCGTTGAACAGTACCATAAGGGCGCAGAATTTGCTCTCCGCCTTTCTCAGCGTACCCTTACCAAAGCCATGAAGAAGATCGGCTATCTGGTCGGGTAACTGTCAGAAACGAACCGCTGTTCCGTTTGCTGCAGATTCCATCAGAAAACCCCGCTGCTGACCGTTTGACGGAAAACAGCGGGGTTCGTTTTTTGTAGGTTACGCCTTGAAAATACTTTCTAATTTTTCGGCGGCTTCCTGTGCTTCGGGGCTGAGAACAGATTCGATTTTGCCGGTGTCGCAGGCAAGGGAACAGGCTGCATCTATCGGGAAGCGTCCGAGAATATCCAGACCGTATTCATCAGCTACTGCTTCGAGCTTGCTTTCACCAAAGGGATAGTGCTTTTTACCGCAGTCGGGGCAGACATAGCCGCTCATGTTCTCGATAATGCCAAGAATCGGGACGTTCATCATCTGCGCCATTCTTACTGCTTTGCCGACAATCATTGATACCAGTTCCTGCGGAGAAGTTACGATAATAATACCGTCCAGCGGCAAAGACTGGAAAACTGTCAGCGGAACGTCACCTGTGCCCGGCGGCATATCCACGAACATATAGTCTACATCTTTCCAGTATACGTCAGACCAGAACTGTTTCACCGTTGCCGCTAAAATAGGGCCTCTCCAGATAACGGGGTCTGTTTCGTTTTCCAGAAGCAGGTTAACGGACATGATATCAATACCTGAATGCGTGGTGATCGGCAGGATACCTTTTTCGGAACCAAGTGCTTTTTCTTTGATGCCGAAAGCCTTAGGAATAGACGGCCCTGTGATATCAGCGTCCAGAACAGCGGCATGATAGCCCATTCTGCTGAACATTACCGCCATCAGGGAAGTAACGGTTGATTTGCCGACACCGCCTTTTCCGCTGACAACGCCGATTACTTTTTTGACTGAACTGTACTGGTTCAGCTTTTCCGTCAGATCCTGCGGTGCCTGTCTGGAGGAACAGCTTTCACCACAGGTCGAACAGTCATGTGTACATTCTTCTGCCAT
>CADCQO010000248.1 GCA_902803585.1 uncultured Ruminococcus sp. | reverse complement strand
CAATCATAGATTTGACATTCTGTATATTATGATCTACAATGCCGTCACTTTGCTCTCCGCCGGAATCCTCTATTACTGCTGCTGCATTTCGCTCTGCGGGGTCTTCAATGTCAAAAGTCACAGTGTATTCAACTTTCTTTTGCTGCCCATCATCTATCTTTTTTCCTATCTGAGTCTGTCTGACGACACAATCACCGTTGTGATTGCAGACTGGGGCAAACTGCTGTTTATTCTTGTTCTTGTACCGACAATCACCTTCGCGGCAAGACTAAAGAAAAGAAAGGAAAAAAATCAACACGTTCTTTCGGAAGGAGTGCAATCATGAGGATTTTCACACGTCTGATTATAGCGGCAATTGCTGCCATCTCCCTTATGACGCTGACAGGATGCTGGGACGATGCGGAAATCAACGGACGCGCCTTTGTATTAGGCTTCGGAGCAGACAGCAGTAACCAAGGCTACAGCTTCACCTTTCAGCTTGCGATTCCCGTCAGTGGCGAGAGCGACTCCTCCGGCTCCATCGAATACACCGACCTTACAGTGAACGAAATCACTCCTGCCGCAGCCGTCCGAAGTCTGGAAAAAGACCTCGGCAGAGAGATTAATTTTGAACAGCTCAGCCTGATAGTCATTGGACAGCGTCTTTCACGCGATCGCTTCATAGGGCTGACAGACTATTTCTTTCGAAGGGCTTCTGTTCGTCGGCAGAGCTGTATTGCAGTCTGTGAAGGCAATGCGATGGATTTCTTTGAGACCTCGGCAACCGACAAGGCAGTTTCCATCGACGCTGCAAGCACACTGCAAAGCTATGATTCCGGCGGCGGTCATATTTCGATGGATCTCTTTTCGCTTTACAAAAAGCTAATCAACCGCGACGGATTTTTTCTCCCAAAAATCTCCGCTTCCGCATCGGATTCAAAGGGCGCTACAAAAGAAAAAAGAAATGCAACGCTTGCCATATCAGGGGCCTCGGCATATGGGAGTGACGGAAAATACCGCGGTGAACTCGGAGAGGACGAGTTGGAGCTTCTGAGGCTGACTTGCGGTTCGGGGACTAATGGAGCACTCGCTGTCTATGACGAACAGGGCGAACGGTACTGCTGTCAGGTCAGACAGTCGGATTGTTCCGTAAAATGCAGAATCATCAACGACACGCCGGAATTCCGGCTAAACCTCGAACTGGTACTTGTTCCGCTCGACGCTGGCGGCATTGACGGTGGAGGATACACTACTGAATCTATCCGGCATATTTCCGAGAGTGCCGAACGAACTGTCACATCACAACTCGAAGCGCTTGCCAATAAAAGCAGAAAATCTCTCGGTTTATCGCTTTCAGGACTGCAAGACATCGTCAGACAGCGACAACCCGACTGGTACGAAATACACAGAACAGAGTGGGAAAGATTATTTGCAAGGTCGGAGATCATTATCACGGTGCATTGCACGGCAGCGGGAGGCGGTATCACAAAATGAAGCTTGAATTACCCACGGCAGTCATAGTGCTGCTGCTTGCAGCATGGCTGGGACAGGTACGTCTCTACAGAGGAATGCAGGGGGAACAGTTTGCCGCCGAGCGTTCAATAGCCAAATACGGCGGAACAGCATGTTTATTCACAGCAATAACTCTCTTTTTCATTCAATTCATATGCTGATTTTTTTGAAAACTTTTTGTCAGGTGCTTTACTTTTTCGCGGAGATAATGTATAATTATTTTTATATGAACTAAGCAACGAAAGGCTGTATGAATAATTATGCTGCAATTTGAAGAACTGACGCTGACACTGCGCAATTTAAAGCCCGACATGGACGATCTGAAGGAGGCTCTGGGCTACGAGAAGCTCACTGCCGAGGTGGCCGAGTTGGAGCAGAAGGCAGCAGCTCCTGACTTCTGGGACGATATGGAAAATTCGCAGAAGGTGCTCAAACGCACTGCCACTCTGAAAGGCAAGATCGCTTCCTTTGACGCCATTTCAAACAAGTACGACGACACTATGACCCTCATTGAACTGGGCGACGAGGAGGGAGAGCTGGAACTTCTTGACGAGGCACAGGCAGAAGTAGACGCCATCAAAAAATCCATTGAAGAACTGCGCCTGACAACACTGCTGACAGGTGAATACGACTCCAACAATGCCATTCTCACCTTCCACGCCGGCGCCGGCGGCACGGAGGCGCAGGACTGGGCGGAAATGCTCTTCCGCATGTACAACCGCTGGGGTGAACGTCACGGCTTCAAGGTAAAGACCATAGATTATCTCGACGGCGATGAGGCGGGATTGAAAAGCGCTTCTATTCTCATCGAGGGCACGAACGCCTACGGCTATCTCAAGTGTGAAATGGGCGTTCACCGTCTGGTGCGTATTTCACCCTTTGATTCATCTGGGCGTAGACACACTTCTTTTGCCTCACTGGAAGTAATGCCCGAAATCGACGATGACACCGATGTGGAAATTCGTCCGGAGGATCTGCACATTGACACTTACCGTTCAAGCGGAGCAGGTGGACAGCACATCAATAAGACCGATTCCGCCGTCAGAATTACCCATATTCCCACAGGAATTGTCTGTGCCTGCCAGAATGAGCGCAGTCAGGTGCAAAACAAGGCGATGGCGATGAAAATGCTCAAATCTAAGCTCATGGAAATCAAAGAGCGCGAGAACCTCGAAAAGATAGAGGATATCAAGGGCGTACAGAAGGAAATTGCTTGGGGCAGCCAGATACGTTCCTATGTATTCATGCCTTACACGCTGGCTAAGGATCACCGCACAGGCTATGAAATGGGCAACATCAACGCGGTAATGGATGGCGACATCGATGGCTTTATCAACGCATACCTCAAGGCCCAGAGTCTGAACGCACTGGGCAACTATGAATAATTCTTCACGCAAAGGAGTGGCAGCAATATGTTTTACCTCGGAGAGATAGCTGCTCTGTTGATCTGCTGGCTCTTTTACTGCGAGTTTTACTGGATGATCGAGAGAAAGGTGCTAAAGGTTTGCAGCAAACAGTACATTGAAAAACGGTGCAAATCAACAGCTGACCGCCTTTTCTTTACACCTGTCAGCGGAAAAGCGCGTCTCGGAACACTCTACTACTTCAACCGCCTGCTGGTGTATTATCTGGTGATTCTT
>CADCQO010000247.1 GCA_902803585.1 uncultured Ruminococcus sp. | reverse complement strand
TATATTTTCGATTTCTCCGATATGCTGGAGGGATTTTTATGCAGCGAAACCGCATCAGGTACTTCATTATCGGGGTTATCCTCATCGTTGTAGGATATATCGTAAGGGTAACCGATGTATCTCTCGGAGGAAGTGTGGAGGATAAAAAATTTGCGATGGAAGGCAGCTTTGTCTTCATCACGATGGGAATTTATTTTATTGTTGCCATCATTTTCAAGAAAGCGGCGGCTTGGGTGGTCGGAGGCATTGCCTTTTTGGCGGTGTCTTTCCTGCAGCTTTTCCGGAAAATGGAATTCGGATGGTACAACAGCCTTTACGAAAGTGATATCGGACGTATCATTATCGGCGGCCCGTTTGAGCTCCGGCTGTTTATTTACATACTGATTGGCATGATATTGGGGGCTGCTTTGGAACTGGTTCTTCGACAGTATAACCAGATCGGACTTTCTGATTGATATGCAGGCTCTAAAAACAGAATGAATTTAGAAACCGGTGTCTTGTTTTTAGTACAGGACTCCGGTTATGTTTTTTGTCAGAGCGGAAAAGCTGCTGCCTGCTACTTTTTTTAACCGAAAATGTTAAGTCGGGTTGGTTGAAAGCCGGCAGCGTTTCAGATATAATAAGCACAAAGGGAGGCTGAAAACATGAGCGATACATTGAGAAAACTCCGTATGGAAGCCAGAATGACACAGGAGGACTTGGCGGAACGTATGAATGTTTCACGTCAGTCTGTGGCAAAATGGGAGAGCGGCGACAGTGTCCCCGATGTTATCAAATGTGGCGAACTTGCTAAAATATTTGACATAACCATCGAAGACATTGCTTTGCTGTTCATGGGAAAAGAGGAACAGGCAAAAATGATACCCAAAAACAAATTTATCTTCGGAAAGTGCATTGTTACCGATCATAAAATTACGCTCCCTGACGAGGCAATGAGGGTATTTGGCATCAAAGAAGGCGAAGAACTGGTATTATTGGGCGATATAGAACGAGGGCTTGCACTGATGCCGCTGAGTGCAATTGACAGCTTCATTAAGGAATTTTCAGAAGCACCGACCTTTGGAGGAACTGAACATGACAAAAACGATGATTAAAACGACTGATCTGACAAAACGCTTCGGCGATAAAACGGCTGTTGACCATCTGAACATGGAAGTATACGAAGGCGAAATCTTCGGCCTGCTGGGTGTCAACGGCGCAGGAAAAACCACTACGATCCGTATGCTGACAGGGCTTTCTGCCATTACGGAGGGCGACGCTGTTGTCATGGGACACAGTGTGCGGAATGCTCTGCAGGAGATCAAAAAAATTACCAATATCTCACCGCAGGAAACAGCGGTAGCGGGCAATCTGACGGTGCGGGAAAACCTTGACTTTATCGCTAAAATTTATGGCCTGAGTCAGGAGGAAACCCGAAAGAACCGTGAAAGTGTCTTTCGCTCGCTGAGTCTGGACGAGGTGCAGAACCAGAAGGCAAAAACGCTTTCGGGCGGCTGGCAGAGAAGACTGAGTATCGCTATGGCACTCATCACCGACCCGAAAGTCATTTTTCTGGACGAACCGACACTCGGACTTGATGTACTCGCCCGCAGAGAACTCTGGAAAATCATTTCTTCCCTCAAAGGCAAGGTAACCATTATCCTGACAACACATTATCTTGATGAGGTAGAGGCTCTTTGCGACCGTATCGCTATTATGGCGAAGGGACATATGAAGGCACTCGGCACAGCCGCAGAGCTGAAACAGTCCACCGGAAAAGAAAAGTTAGAAGATGCTTTTGTAGAAATTGTCGGAGGGGACGGTGTATGAGAGTAAGGGCTTTTGCTTTAAGAAACATCAAAGAACTGCTGAGAGATCCGCTGAGCTATATTTTCTGTCTGGGCTTCCCCATCATTATGCTGATTGTCATGACGATTGTGAATGGCTCGATTCCTGAAACGGTTGTTCCGGAGGGTGTACCGATTCCCGAAGGAACTTCTATGGCGCCCACCGTTTTTCAGATACATAAGCTGACACCCGCTATAACAGTTTTCGGTCTGTCATTCCTGAGTCTTTTCTGCTGTATGCGTGTTTCTTCTGACCGCTCCAGTGCTTTTCTGATGCGTCTGTATGCGTCCCCCATGAAGGGAACGGATTACATTGTCGGTTATCTGCTGCCTTTTGCGCTGATTGCTTTTTCACAGATCATCATTACCTATACAGCCGGAGATATCATCGCTCTGGCTGCCGGCAAGAATACTTTCAATGTTCTGTATATGCTGCTGTCTTTGCCGCTGCTCATTCCCTCTATCCTGCTTTTCATCAGTCTGGGTATCATCTTCGGTGTACTGTTCAACGACAAAGCTGCACCGGGCGTGTGCTCGACAATGATTACTGCCGCAGCACTTCTGGGCGGTATCTGGATGGACGTTGACCAGATGGGCGGTGTATGGCTGGCAATCTGCAACAAATTACCGTTCTATCACAGTGTAAAGGCGGCACGTCTGGCATTGGCCGGAGATTTCGGCGGAATGCTGCTTCCTCTTGCCATCTGCAGCGGTTTTGCACTGGTGCTGTTTGTTCTGTCCGTTTTCACCTTTGTCAGAAAAACAAAGTCTGACCAAAGATAATTTTTCATAAGAACCAGCCCGCAGGTTTTTGGTGAGCCTGCGGGTTTTTGCGTGTGTCAGAATGTTTTGCTGTTATCCGATGAACATTTGTGTCCAGTAATGACCGTCCGGCACATAGCCCATGCCGATTTGTGTAAATGAAGCATTGAGAATGTTGGCACGATGCCCCTCTGAGTTCATCCAAGCGTTAACAACTGCCTGCGGGGAAGATTGTCCCATTGCAATGTTTTCGCCTGCACTGCGGTAAGTGATGCCGAACTGCTTCATCATATCAAACGGTGAACCGTAAGTGGGCGACTGATGGCTGAAATAATGTTTGTCGTGCATATCCTGTGATTTGAGTCTTGCAACAGAACATAATTTTGTGTTGACGGTAAGGGGAGAAAGACCGTTTTGTAAGCGGATATCATTGATGAGGTCAACGACTTGCTTTTCGTAAGCAGAAATCGTATCTGTGCCGGCAGAGGGCTGTTCTGCAGCTTCAGCAGGAGGAGCGGACTGTTCCTGCTGTGTGGGAAGCTTCTCCTGCCATTGTGCTGCGCCGCCGTCGGATTTGTCCGGTACATTGCCGTTCAGCAGTTTCTGGAAATCTTTGGGAGAACAGCTGCCGTTACAGCAACCGTTCAGCAGTTTCTGGAAATCTTCAGGGGAACAGCTGCCGTTACAGCAACCGTTCAGCAGTTTCTGAAAATCTTCGGGGGAACAGCTGCCCGACAGAACCTTTACAGCGGACTGACCGTTCATAGCGGGCAGAGCAGAGTTTCCCGCTGCATGAACAGCGGCAGATGTACCGGCTGTCAGCAGCATACTAAAAATCAACGCAGATGTCGTTCGGAAAAAACGTTTCATCTCAAAAACCTCCTTGTATATTGCCGTAAGCTATTGTGATGCTTACAGCTTTATTATACAGGGTATGCGATGTGAAATCAACCTACAAAAATATCCAGTCCTTCCTCATATTGACAGGTCGGCGGCGGACAGTCAGAAGAAAACAGAAAACCGAACCTCTGACGTTTTACCGTCATTGGTTCGGTCTGTGTATTGATGAAGCCGCCGTTATGACTCGCTGACTTTGATTCCGAGATCGGCAAGCTGCTGGGGATCAACGCCGGCAGGAGCATTTGTCATCGGCTCGCTGGCGTTCTGTACCTTCGGGAACAGTACGACATCACGGAGTGTCGGTGCGCCGAGCATCTGCATGACAAGGCGGTCAAGTCCGATTCCCATACCGCCGTGAGGGGGTGCGCCGTATTTGAAAGCGTCCATCAGGAAGCCGAATTTTGTATAGGCTTCTTCATCACTGAGTCCGAGCATAGAGAACATTTTCTTTTGCAGATCGGGGTTTGTGATACGGATAGAACCGGAAGAAAGCTCTGTACCGTTGAGTACCATGTCATAGGCTTTAGCGTAAACCTCGCCTTTATTGCCGTCCAGTTTGTCCATACAGTCATCTGTCGGGGAGGTAAAGGGGTGGTGCATAGCGACCCATTCGCCTGTTTCCTTGTCGTACTCGAAGAAGGGGAACTTCACTACCCAGAGGAAGTTATAACCCTGCGGGATCATGTCCATTCTCTTGGCACACTCAAGACGTACTGCGCCCAGTGTTGAGAGTACGAGGTTATTGTCAGTGTCAGCGACAACCAGCACAACATCGCCCTTTTCAGCACCGGCTTTTTCAAGAATTGCCTGCATTTCCGTTTCGCTCATGAACTTGGCAAAGCTCGAAGCCATGCCGTCCTCTGTCAGACGTATCCATGCAAGACCCTTTGCGCCGATGCCTCTGACAAACTCTGTCAGCTTGTCGATTTCCTTACGGGTGTAGGTTTTGGAGGCATTTTTGACGGTGATACCGCGAACAGAACCGCCGCCTGCCAGAGCATTCTTAAAGACAGCGAACTCTGTGTTCTTTACTTCATCGCTCAGATTGAAAATTTCCATTGCAAAGCGGGTATCGGGTTTGTCAGAACCAAAACGCTCCATTACCTCGTTGTAGGTATAGCGGGGGAAGGGGGTAGGAATATCAACGTCCATTACATCTTTGAAAAGACGCTTGATATAACGCTCGCCCAGATCGAGAATATCCTCCATATCGACAAAGGACATTTCGAGGTCGATCTGTGTGAACTCAGGCTGTCTGTCAGCGCGGAGGTCTTCGTCACGGAAACAGCGGGCAATCTGCATATAGCGGTCAAAGCCTGCCACCATGCAAAGCTGCTTGTACATCTGCGGGGACTGGGGCAGGGCATAGAAAGAGCCTTTGTGGATACGGGAAGGAACGAGGAAATCTCTTGCGCCTTCGGGGGTAGACTTGATGAGCATAGGTGTTTCCAGTTCAATGAAGCCGTTCTCATCGAAAAAGTCACGGGTCACTTTTGCTACCTTGTGGCGGAACAGAAGGTTTTTCTGCAGTTCGGGGCGGCGCAGGTCGAGATAGCGGTATTTGAGTCTTGTCAGCTCTGCGGTCGGGCAGTTGTCAATGATTTCAAAGGGAGTTGTTTCGCTTTCGGAGAGAATGCGGAGTTCCTTTACTTCGATTTCAATATCACCCGTAGGAATATCCTTGTTTTTGGCGCTTCGTTCTCTGACAATACCCCGTACACCGAGAACGAATTCCGAGCGGACAGAAGCCGCTTTTTCAAAAATTGCCTTGTCGGTAGTATCGTCCAGCGCTAACTGTACGATGCCTGTTCTGTCCCTGAGGTCAATAAAAATCAATTGTCCGAGGTCACGCTGACGCTGTACCCAGCCGCATACAACGACCTCTTCACCGATATTTCCGGCACGGAGCGAACCGCAGTAGCAGGTGCGCTTCATGCCTGTCAAAAATTCTGCCATGCTATTTCTTTCCTTTCCTGTGATTTTATGTCAAGTCTGATTTCATGCTTTCAAGCTGCTGGAGCAGTTTTGAATTATTGCTTTCTACATAAGCGCCAAAGAACGCATTGAAAAAGCCCTCGTCCAGAGGCACTTTCTTTTCTTCCTTCGTGGTCATGTTTTTCAGCACTGCACAGTTTTCTTCGATTTCGCTGTCACCGATGACCATACAGAAACGGGCGCCGATCTTGTTGGCGTACTTCATCTGTGCCTTGAGTGTTCTGCCGACAATATCGCCTTCTGCGATGAGTGACGCACTGCGTACACCCTCAATGATGCTGAAAGCCTTCTGCTTTGCCTGCTCTCCCAGACCGATTACAAACAAGTCGCATACAGGCGGCGCAGGAATTTCTGTTTTCTGCTTGTCCAGCAGTAAAAGCAGTCTTTCCATGCCCATGCCGAAACCGAGAGAAGGCGTATGCTGACCGCCCAGTTCTTCGATAAGACCATCATAACGGCCGCCGCCGCAGATTGTGCCGATGTCCGGTGTAACGAATTCAAAGACTGTGCGTGTGTAGTAGTCCAGACCTCTTACGATAGCGGGGTTGACATGATAGCGGATATGTGCAGCGTCCAGACAGCCCTTGACTTCATCAAAATGCCGGCGGCAGTCGTCACAAAGATAATCCAGTACCTTGGGTGCTTCTGCGGCAATTCTGGAGCAGACGGGGCTTTTACAGTCGAGGATTCTCATAGGATTGCGTGTCAGACGGGAACGGCAGGTATCGCACAGTTCGCTTTCG
>CADCQO010000246.1 GCA_902803585.1 uncultured Ruminococcus sp. | reverse complement strand
TTTTACTGGCACAAGAGGTTATTTTAGTTGTAATTTTTGCAAACGTAAATAGACAAACCGGAAATAATGTACAATTCCGGCAAAGCAGTTGGACTGCGGAGCATCATCAGTATGAAGTCTTGCTATCGTTTTCCGCTTTTTGTTTTCAGTTTTCTGCGGCTGTCAGTTCTTCCAGTATTTGCGGTCGAGGGTGCGGTACTGAATGGCCTCCAGAAGATGCGTGTGACGGATCACCTCGCTGCTGTCCATATCAGCAATGGTGCGGGCGACTTTCAGAATACGTCCGTAAGCACGGGCGGAAAGACCCAATTTGTCAAATGCGTTTTTCATGATAGCTGCGGCTGCATCATTGACAGGACAGAATTTCTGGAGCATTCCGTCGGGAATACGGGAATTGCACGAAACGCCTGTGCCGGAAAAACGGTCATTCTGGATTTTGCGGGCAGCATTGACACGTTCTTTGATAGCGGACGAGGATTCTTCCTGCTGTTTGGAGGAAAGCGATTCAAACTCTACGGGCGACACTTCTACATGAAGATCGAGCCTGTCAAGCAAAGGTCCGGAGATTTTTGAAAGATATCTGGAAATGCTTTGTCTGCTGCAAGTGCAGGTTTTATTCGGGTGTCCGAAATAACCGCAGGGACAGGGATTCATAGCAGCGATCAGCATGATGGTGCAGGGATAAGTGAACGTAGCATTGACACGGGAAATGGTGACAGCTCCGTCTTCTATCGGCTGGCGCAGGATTTCCATAGATTCTCTTTTGAATTCAGGCAGTTCATCGAGAAACAGCACACCGTTATGTGCCAGAGAGATTTCACCGGGGTGAGGAATAGAACCGCCGCCCGATAATCCATGCGGTGAAATGGTGTGGTGCGGACTGCGGAAGGGGCGGTGCGTCATGAGGGGGGAGTCTTTGCTCAGTGTTCCGGCGATAGAATGGATTTTGGTAGTTTCTATCATCTCATCAAATGTCATATCCGGAAGAATGGTCGGAATACGTTTGGCGAGCATACTTTTTCCTGCGCCGGGACTGCCGATAAAAAGTACATTATGACTGCCGGCAGCGGCGATTTCCAGTGCTCTTTTGGGCACACTCTGTCCCTTCACGTCTGAAAAATCCACAGGATAAAGAAAATCCTTCGGTGCAGGAAGGGTATGAGGCATGGGCGGAATCGTTTTTTTCTCTCTCAGATGTGAAACCAGCTCGCTGACGTGCTTCACAGGAATGATGTCGATACCTTCTACAACAGCCCCTTCAGAAGCATTGTCATAGGGAACGTAAAATTGCCGGATACCGTTTTTCTTTGCCTGTATCGTCATGGGCAGGATACCGTTGACGGGACGCACCTCTCCGGACAGGGAAAGTTCACCGATAAAAGCGGCATTGTCCGGCTGGCGGTTCAGTGCGCCGGTAGCACAGAGAATAGAAACCAGAATAGGCAGGTCGTAGTATGCACCCCTTTTTTTGATATCGGCGGGTGCAAGATTAACGACAATGCGGTATTTTGGAAATTCAAAGCCACAGTTGACGATAGCAGAATGTACTCTGTCACGGGCTTCTTTGACAGAAATATCCGGCAGACCGACCATATAAAAGGAAGCAATATCCCTTGAAAGGTTCGTTTCAACATTGATATCATAGGCTTTCATACCAAGAAATCCCATACTTTTGATCTGCACTACCATAACAGCAAAATCCTCCCTTTTGACAAGAAACAACTTTTATTGAGTCCATTATAAACCTTTTCGGAACATTTGACAACAACGGAATCAGAAAGAAAAGAATGTCTGTCGATTTAACCGAAATGCAGAGGGATAATTATACATTGTGAACAAGAAAAAGACGCTTGCACAATATTGCTGTCCGAAAGTCCGACAAGTCTGCCGGCCGGCTGAAAAATCCTTATGGTACAGTCACACTTTCCATTGATCTGGTGTGGAACGATGGCCTTTGCAGACAGCCGCCGCTGGAAAAAAGACCGGACATTTTCCGGAGAATACCGGAACTGCTAT
>CADCQO010000245.1 GCA_902803585.1 uncultured Ruminococcus sp. | reverse complement strand
TCATCTGATTCATCTCCCAGCGGTAAAGCCTGCACTTCTTCCACCGCATCGGCTTCTTCTTCCTCTGCCGTTTCTTCGTCTGACCAACTGCCTATTTCAGCATCTGCCGGCGTATAGTCGAAACTGAGCATGGTTCTGTCCTGACCTACCGTAATAAAAGAGCGGATATAGTCGATCAGGTGCTTGATCAAAAAGCCGATAAAACCTCCTGCGATATAGAGAATGAGATCGTCCACATACACCGCACCCGTATTGAACGAGAACTGGAAAATCTCCAGCACCAGACCGCAGGCAAAGGAAATAAACAAAATCTGCCACCAGCGCATTTTCGGATTGAGTATAAGCAGGCTGAAGGTCAGCGGTGCAAGAATCAAACCATTCCAGCACAAATAAACAGTTCCCCATTCTCCTGCTTGTTCAAGACACTCACGAATTCTGACAAACGGCATATAATAAATCCCTCTTGTTGCAGAGATATCAGGTGCATGAGGAATCACCTGTACAAAGACAACTACCAGAATGTAAATAATCATCAGCGCCCTCAGCGCCAGCACTAAAAAACGGCAAAAGCCCTGTCGTGATTCGTCTGTATCCTTGCTGTCCTTTGCCATCATTCGTATCAGCACCACCATCATAAACGGCACAATCCACAGAACAAACATTGTAATGAGCTGATATTGTGAAATATGCGGCCAGAATTCGCCTGTTTTTGTCAGAATACCGTTCACGGAGCTAAAAACAAATGCCCCCGCCGTAATAATCGAATTTGTCAGCAATGCAGCACCTACTGCTTCATAACGCTTGATAATGAACAGAAACACTGCCGTTACGACAAATGACGCCGCCAATACCATGACTTCGGAAAAATAAACAGAATCGGTCTGATTGCGGATGTCGTTCGGCAATAAATATAGAATCAGTCCCACAGCCATCGAAACAAACAATTCACCGATTGTCAGTTTCTGGCTCGGAAGAACACTCATATCCCATTCCTCCTGTATCGCAAATAGTCTTCCAGTATAATGACAGCGGCCACACTGTCAACTACCGCTTTACGCTTTTTTCCTCTGGTATTGGTATTATTCAGATAGTTATGTGCCGTGACCGTTGTACCGCGTTCATCCTGCAGAACAACCGGCAATCCTGACGCTTTTTGCAGTACCTCTGAAAAACTTCTGACGTTGTGCGCACTTTCTCCCTCTGTTCCGTCCATATTCTTCGGCAAGCCCAGCACAATCTGCTCTGCACCTGTCTGACGGCAAAGTTCCGTGATTTTTTCCGCCAGAACCTCCTGACGCACCTCCTTGATAACGGCTGCCGGTGAAGCAATGACCTCGTTTTTATCACAAACTGCCACACCTGTGCGCACCCTTCCGTAATCGACAGACAATATGACCATGCTGAAAGCCTCCTTTTATCTTTTATGTCAGACCTTCGAGATGTTCGGTACTATCCTGAACAATGACGGTCGGCTGTAAATCTTCGTCAAATTCCACTATATTGACAGACGTGTTCGTTCCCAGCGGTACTTCTGCGATACGAGAAAGCGGCCATCTGTGCAGGAAACACATCATATTGCGTATCGCACACCCATGAGAAACAATACAGATCGTCTTGTCACGGTTATTTTTCACAATATCCATCAATGCCTTACTTACTCTCTCATAGACATCTGCCATGCTTTCACCGTTCGGCGCCTGAAAATCCGCCGGATGGTTTCTCCAGTCATCAAAGGCTTCAGGGTATCGCTGTTCTATATCAGTCAGCAGCACCCCTTCCCAATCACCTGCATTGATTTCCGTCAGACGTTCATCTTTTATGATCGGAACCTGATGAAAGCGGTTCACTCCTTCTGCCGTTTTTCCTGCTCTCTTTTTAAAGCTGGTATAGATAACATCGATCGGTTCATCTGCCAGAAGTGCCGCTGCACGTTCTATCTGCTGTGCCCCCAAATCTGTGATATCCGTATCAATACGTCCCTGAAAAAAACGTTTCCTGTTTCCTTCCGCCTGACAATGACGCACTAAAATCATTTTTGTCATCGAAATCCCCTTCCTTTTTGGGGCCCTTATGAATGAGCCTGTATAGTATGGGTCAGTTCTGTTACGGACTTCATGCCCTGCTCATCAAGATAGCGGTTCAGTCCTTCGGCAATCTTTACGGGTGCATACGGGTCAGTAAAGAGTGCTGTACCGATCTGAACAGCGTCTGCACCTGCTATCATCATTTCTGCCGCAT
>CADCQO010000244.1 GCA_902803585.1 uncultured Ruminococcus sp. | reverse complement strand
CACAGAATACCGACAGGGCAGGCGGCGCTATGTCCAAAGCACAGGCAGCTAAAATAAAGAAAGTCTATGATCTGGCACTGAAAACGGGTGAACCGGTTGTAGCAATTTATGATTCTGTCGGCGGCAGACTGGACGAAGGAACCGACCTTTTGGCGGCTTATGGCGATGTACTGAAATATGCCAATAATCTTTCCGGCGTTGTGCCCCAGATCGCTGTTGTTGTCGGCAAATGCTACGGTACACAGGCTCTTATTGCCGCCTGTGCCGATTTTGTGGTGCTTTCCGAAAAAGCGGCATTCTCACTTGAAACAAGCGGCGCCAGTGCTTCTGCTGATGAAAACGCTGAAAAAGGTGTCGCACATATTGTTGTCAAAGATGAAGATGAAGCATTTGCACAGACAAAGAAACTGGTGTCTGTTCTGCCTTCCAACAACCTGACAACAGCTTGTGTGGCATATGAAAGCGTGACCCCACAGCAGCAGACCAGCGACACGATGACCGCTTCACAGGCGGCTTTTGCCATTGCTGATGCAGAAAGCCTGATCGAATTACAGCCCGCTTATGGCACAAATGCCAGAACCGCTTTGGCAACCCTCAACGGTACAACGGTCGGTCTGGTTGCTCTGGACGGTAAAGTAATAGACGGCAAATCCTGCGCAAAGGCAGCACGTTTTGTACGTTTCTGTGATGCGTTCAGTATGCCTGTGCTGACATTTGTAGACGCTGAACGGTTCGGATGTATCAAAGGCGCTGCAAAGCTGACTTGCGCCTATGCAGAGGCAACGACCGCCAAGGTTACCGTTATCACCGGAAATGCTTATGGTGCTGTCTATATTGCCGCAGCCGGTACAGGTGCGGCGGCAGATATGACTTATGCGTGGGAGGGTGCTTCGGTTTCAGCGCTCACACCGGAGGCGGCTGCTGTCATGATGTGGGGCGATGATTTCGGCGGACGGCTGAAAGGCTCCAAAAAACCGCAGGAAGATAAAGCCGCTTTGATTGCCTCCTTTAAAGCCACCGAGCTGAATGCAATGAAAGCTGCTGAAAACGGCTATGTAGATGATATTTTTGAAGCTGCCGGAACGAGAGAACATCTCATCGCAGCCATTGAGATGCTTTGCAACAAGCGTGTGGCAACACTGCCCAAGAAGCACAATAACCTCTATATCTGACAGCGTGTCTGTCAACGAAAGGAATGTTGGTCATGAAAAATTTGAAAATCACCGTTAATGGTGTCGTATACGATGTACAGGTAGAGGAGGTTGACGGTACAGCAGCGCCCGCTGCAGCACCGAAAGCAGCACCTGCCGCACCCGCTCCCAAGGCAGCACCGAAAGCTGCGCCTGCTGCAGCCGGTGAACCTGTAAAGTCTCCGATGCCCGGAACGATTCTGAATGTTCCCGTAAAAGTCGGTCAGTCCGTTAAGACGGGTGATGTACTGGTAGTGCTGGAAGCAATGAAGATGGAGAACGAGATCAAGGCAGCGCGTGACGGCGTTGTTGCTTCTGTGGCAGTCAGCAAGGGTGAGTCTGTTGATACCGGTGCTGTGCTGGTTACTTTGAACTGATGTGTCGGCACGAAGGGAGTAAGTCACTATGGCAAAAAAGAAAATACAAATCACCGAAACGATTCTGCGTGATGCACACCAGTCCCTGATCGCTACCCGTATGCCGCTGTCCGATATGCTGCCTATTCTGCCGCAGCTGGACGAAATCGGCTTCTATTCTCTGGAATGCTGGGGCGGTGCTACATTTGATTCCTGTATCCGCTTTCTGAACGAAGATCCCTGGGAACGTCTGCGGACGATTCGCAAAAACTGCCCCAAAACAAGACTCCAGATGCTTTTCAGAGGACAGAATATGCTGGGCTACCGTCATTATGCAGACGATGTGCTGGAATACTTTGTAGAACGCTCCGTTGCCAACGGTATTGACGTTATCCGTATCTTTGATGCACTCAACGATATCAAGAACCTCCAGACAGCCATCAATGCAACAAAGGCCGCCAAGAAAGAAAACCCGAATGTTGAAGCACAGGTTGCCATCAGCTATACGACAGGCCCTATCTTTACGACACAGTATTATGTCGACTATGCCAAACGCATTGAAGCGGCGGGCGCAGACTCTATCTGTATCAAAGATATGGCGGCGCTGCTGACACCGTATTATACAGAGGAACTTGTCAAGGCAATTAAAAAGGCTGTCAAAATTCCCGTACAGCTTCATACACATTATACTTCCGGTCTTGCTTCCATGTGTCTGCTGAAAGCAATCGAGGCGGGCTGTGACAGAATCGATACAGCGATGTCCCCGCTCGCAAACGGTACTTCTCACGCACCTACTGAATCTATGGTAGCGGCTTTGCAGGGAACAGAGTATGATACCGGTCTTGACCTTGTGAAGCTCTCAGAAATCCGTGAGTACTTCATGACCCTGCGTGAAAAGTATATCAAGAGCGGACTGCTTGACCCCAAAATGCTTGCTACCGATGCCAAAGCACTGATTTATCAGGTGCCGGGCGGTATGCTTTCCAATCTTCTCAAACAGCTTAAAGATGCCGGCAAAGCAGATAAGCTGACAGAGGTGCTTGAGGAAGTGCCGAGAGTACGCAAGGACGCAGGTTATCCGCCGCTGGTAACACCGACTTCACAGATTGTCGGCACACAAGCCGTCTTTAACGTGCTTTTTGGTGAGTATAAGAATTGCAGCGGCCAGTTCAAAGACCTTGTAGCCGGCAAATACGGCACAACGCCCGTACCGGTTGACCCTGCCTTCCGCAAGAGAATTATCGGAGATGAAAAGCCCGTTACCTGCCGTCCCGCCGACCTGCTTGAACCTGAATTGGAAAAGCTCAGGGCAGAGATTCCCGAGTGGATCGAACAGCCTGAAGATGTTCTGACCTATGCACAGTTCCCGCAGGTAGCACCAAAATTCTTCAAGGCAAGAAGGGACGCTGAAATCGGCCTGAATCCCGATGCCGATCCCAAAAACAAAATTCACCCCGTCTGAAAAGCCACAGGTGGAAAACTGCAGCAGAAGAAATGAGAAAATCAGACCGGATCGTTACTTTGAAAGAGTAGTGAGTTCGATCTGATTTTTGTTAAGCAGCCGGAAGTGAAATAACCGCTCAGAAGGAGGGGAAATATATGACAAAATGGGAGTTTGTCAATGAATTGAATGTGCGTCTGAAAGAATTTCCAAAGAGTGAGATCGACCGTTATGCAGACTATTATCTTGGTATCATCAAGGAAAAAATGAAAAAAGGAATGTCTGAGGAAGAAGCGGTAGCATCTGTTGGAAGTCTGGACGATATTGAAACAAGAATCCGCTTTGAGAAAACGGCCAATATCAGCTGGGAAGAACGGACAGGCAAGCATGCAAAAGAGAAGCAGGGACGCCTGAAAACGTGGCACATTGTATTGATTGCAGCTGCCATTATCTTCTTTTTCCCTGTCAGTGTGCCAATTCTCATCGGCATAGCGGCGCTGATATTCGGGCTGCTGTTAGCGGCGGCGGTCATACTGTTATCTCTTTATGTTGTTGCAGCAGCCAGCGCTCTGGGCGGTATGGGTTTCATTCTTTCAGGGATTATTTCGTTTGGTGCAAAAGGATTGGCCTACGGTTTGCTTTCCATAGGATTGGGACTCGTTATAATAGCTGTACAGATACTGTTTTTTGTGGCACTGAACAGGCTTTTTCAGCTGTTCCGTACAGGTGTCCGCAGTTTTTTCGGGAAAATAACGGAAAAATTTCCTAAAAGGAGACAGGCTGTATGAAAACATGGGAAAAGATCACGCTTATCATTGCGGGATGTATGTTGTCATGCGGTGTGCTGCTGGGAATGATCGGCTTTGCGGTGGCGGGCGGTGATATCGGGAAGGTGCTGACAGACCAGCGTACCAAAAATCTGAGGGAGATTGTACAGAGCTTTGACAGTATTGATATTGATACCTTTGCTGACAGCGTGGAGTTATCCTTGTCAGAGGACGGGGCCTGTTATGTGGAACTGTACGAAGGCAGCAACGCTCTTTATCATGTGGAGGTCAGGGACGGTACTTTGTTGATTCGTCTGGATTTCCACAAGGAATGGTACGAGTACATTACAGTGAATGCCCTTTCTGAAAGAACCATCAAGCTGTTTTTGCCTGACAGAGATTATGATACCGTAGAAATACATACGAATGACAAGCAGATTGACGTTGACAAAAAGCTGAGAATCGGAAAACCTGCAGCCAAAAAATAGCGGCGGTCAGACTTGGATTTGAAAAAACAAGACCAGACTTTTACATATCGCCTTTGTGCGAAACAGTAAAGTCTGGTCTTTATGTATAGCGGAAATGAACCGTCAGCTGCTCTTTTTTCTGCTTGTGATGAAGATGCCGAGAGCGTAAAAAATGAGTGTGGCAAGGAGCATATAGCCAATGCTTTCGAGGGTGGTGAAAGTATGGTCAAAGGCTTTGAACTCTATACCCATCTCAAGCATGAAATCTGTCTTTGCAGAAGCGGGTGCGCCGCTGAAGCTGTCTTTCATGGGGTCGCACATCAGTATTTTGCGGAACAGGGAAGCGGCGTGTGAAATCGGGAAAAATTCGATAACATACTGAATGGACTGGTCGGTGCTGCCGATAGGGAGATAAATACCCGTAATAAAGCCGATCAGCGTACCGACAATTGTGCTGGCAGTAGCAAAGGCATTCTGACTGTTGAACAGAGAAACGACCAGATACATCATAGAGGAACTGACCAGTACAGAAATCAGGATAGTACCGAGTATCTGAAGAAGCTGAACAGCGGAAAGCAGACCGTAGCCCTTTATGCCGAAATAAATTTCAATGACGACGAGAGCAAAAAGCGATGTGATACAGCCGATGCAGAAGGAGCTGAGAATATATCCGCCTGCCAGTGAACGGCTGGTAATAGGGGAGGAGCGAAAATCTTTATAAATTTTTTTGGCTTTATCGTTGACAATAGCACCGAATGAACCAAGCGTGGTCGATACGGGAGTGATGGCGAGAATACCTGCCATAATCCAGCTGTCCATCAGACGGCTTGCACCGCTGACCTCGTCTTTGAAGCTGTTCACCAGCTGGTCGCCCAGAAACAGGACGTATAATCCCAGTACGATAAGTACGGCAAGCATAGAGAAAAATACAGAGGATTTGTCACGGAAAAACACTTTCAGGTTACGTCTGGTAAAGGCAATCATTCTCTTATCTCCTTTCCGGTAATAGCAATAAAGGCATCGTCCATTGTGCCGTTGACAACTTCAAGACTTTCGATCTCACTGCGGAATGTGTCTATCAGCGGCAAAGCGGCTAAGGTGTTGGGAATATTGATGCGGATTGTGCCGGCATTTTCGGTAAAGGACATCTGCGTTTCGGTGAGCTGTGCCTTTACTGCGTCATAGCTTGCTTTTTTGGGAACCAGCTTGAGGAAATCGCCGGCATATTTTTCTTTGAGCTGCGAGGGCGTACCTCTTGCGGCAATTTCACCGCTGTCAATTACGACAACATAATCTGCTTCGGCGGCTTCTTCCATGTAGTGTGTTGTCAGAAAGACAGTCATGCCGGTTTCCTGCTGTAAACGGCGTATGGTTTCCCACACGGTTTTGCGGGTCTGCGGGTCAAGGCCGGTTGTCGGTTCGTCCAGAAAGAGAATTTTCGGTGTGTTGATCAATGCTCTGGCAATGTCGGCACGTCTGCGCTGACCGCCTGACAGCTTTCCATAGCGGCGGCTGCGGAAATCTCCCACTTCTGCGGTCGCAATCGCTTTTTCGGCGACCTGTCTGAGGGCTGCGCCTTTCAGACCGTAAAGTGCGCCGCGCATGAGAATGTTTTCCTGCACAGTCAACAGTTCATCGAGCATATTATCCTGAAATACAGCGCCGATAATATGACGGATACGGTTGTCGTCCTTTCCGAGCGTCAGACCGTCAATGGTAACAGTACCGCCGTCCTTTTGGAGCAGTGTGGTGATAATGTCGATGGTGGTTGATTTGCCTGCACCGTTGGGGCCGAGAAAGGCAAAGAGTTTGCCCTGTTCTACATAAAAGCTCAGGGATTTGACAGCCTGTACTTTTCCGTAGGACTTTTTCAGGTCGGTTACTTCAATTATCTTGTTTGTCATGGTTTTTCCGTTCCTTTCTCTCGTTGATTTTGCGGTTCAGTTCTTTTTCGGTATGTTTGGCATTGAGGCAGAACAGCCCGAACACTGCCAGATAGACGAATAATAAAATACCTGTGGGGTACAGAATCTGATAGCTGAAGACATTGAACCAGCGGAACACGAACCCGCCCAGTCCCATAACAGGAATGACCACATCAACCAGTCCTAATGTAAAGCTGATCAGGGAATAGTTTTCTTCTCCGTCATCAATTTTAAACAGGCAGTCAGTAATAAACATACATACAGCGATTGCCAGACAAACGACAAAGATTTGAATGTTATTCAGCCATACGTCGTGTACATCAGTGCCGGACATCAGATGCTGTCTGACATTCAGCAGAGATAGTATGATACTGACAAAGGTGTAGGAAACACAGCATGAAATGCCGTAATTCCGCAGTTTTTTAATACGATTCTGTTTCATTCTGCAAGCTCCTTTCAGTTTCTAACCATCGAGTTTTTTCTTGAATGCAGGCACATAATGACGGTTGATAATGAGCTTTTCTCCATTGGAAAGTATCGCCTGCATTTTTCCGTTGAGCAACACCTTTACGCTGTCGAGATAATCAATGTTCAGTATACAGGATTTGCTGATGCGGACAAAGGTGCTTGTTCTGAGTAGTTCTTCCACAGCGTACAGTTTCATTTCAGAGGAAAATACCTCTTCTTCACTGTAAACGAATGTTTTTTCGTCCACGCTTTCAAAGTAGAGAATATTTTCAGATTTTATCATACGCATACCGCTGTCACTGCGGACAGAAAAAATTTTCGTGTCATTCTGGAGCAGGTCGATTGCCTTTTGCAGACGGGGTTCCATATTGGCATAGCGTATATCGACCTCTGTTTCAGAATACTTGGAAGATTGCGTAAGCGTCAGCTTCACGGTTTTGACCTCCTTTGCTTTGAGCGATATTATCATATCATATCTTTTTTGGAAAAGAAATACCTTTTCGGTAAGGTGCATTTTTGTCCGGTCAAAATGCAGATATCTGCTTTTCTGGTTCATTATGTGCAAAAAAAACCGGATCATTGATGACAAAGCATCAGTGTTCCGGTCTGAAGAAAGAGAAAACGCTGTCTGAGGACAGTGGATTTGTTATTTGTTTGTTCTCTTCAATGTTCAATCTGAAATGTACATGGATATGTCGAAGGCCTTGACGGAATGGGTGAGAGCGCCGACAGAAATGATATCGACACCGCTTTCAGCAACGGCGCGCAGGGTTTCGTCAGTAATGCCGCCTGAAGCCTCCAGCACCGCTCTGCCGCCGGTAACAGCAACAGCCTCCTTCATAAGGGCAGGACTCATGTTGTCGAGCATGATGATGTCTGCACCCGCTGAGAGTGCTTCTCTGAGTTCGTCTAAATTACGGGTTTCAACTTCTATTTTAGTCATATGACCGAGTTTCTGACGCAGGGAGGTGATTGCCGCTGTAATACCGCCCGCCGCATCAATGTGGTTATCTTTGAGCATAGCGGCATCGGAAAGGTTGTAGCGGTGGTTTTTTGCGCCGCCGCACATCACAGCGTATTTCTGGAGGGGTCTCATGCCGGGAAGCGTTTTTCTTGTATCAGCGATAGAAGCGTTCGTGCCTTCTACGATTCTGACGTAACGGTTGGAGGCTGTTGCAATGCCGCTCATATGCTGAATGAGGTTCAGGGCGGTACGCTCTCCCTTCAGCAAGGCTCTTGTCCTGCCGGCAAGTGTGAGGATAACATCACCCTTCTGAACGGGTTCGCCGTCTTTTTTGAGAATGGTGAAGGTAACGGTATCATCGAGCAGTGTGAATACACGGACAGCGGCTTCTGTACCGCAGACAATGCCGTCAGCCTTCGCAACAAAGCGGGCGTGTCCGTTCTGTTCTTCGGGGATAAGGTAGTCTGTTGTCACGTCACAGTAATTGATGTCCTCTAAAAGAGCAGTTTTGATGAGATTGTCGAGATAGATTTTATTGAGCGTCATATTTTTTCTTTACCTCCTCCAGTACAATGCAGGCAACGGTAGCAAGGCTTCTTGCTTCCACGAAACTCTGGTCTATGGTATACTCGCCGCCCGTCAGATCAGTGAGAATTTCCTTGGCACGTTTCAGGCTGTCGGGGATCAGTTCAGGCTTGGGAATGACAAAGTAGCAGTCCTGCATCAGTTTACGGATCTCTGTACGGAATCCGTGAGGCAGGGTATGACCGCTCAGATCTTCATGTTCTGTGAAAGTACCGAAGGGAGTATTGTCCTCTGTTCTGAGTTTAGCAGTGATGTCGTTGGCAGCTCTGCGGGAGAATACCAGTGCCTCAAGCAGAGAGTTGCTTGCCAGACGGTTGGCACCGTGTACGCCGGTATGGGAACATTCGCCTGCGGCATACAGTCTGTCAACGGTGGTACGGGCATACAGGTCAACGTCAATACCGCCCATCAGGTAGTGCTGGCACGGGAACACAGGAATCCATTGTTTTGTGATATCAATGTTTTCTTCCAGACACTTTTCGTAAATCATGGGGAAACGTTTTCTGACAAATTCGGGGTCTTTATGGGTAATATCGAGGTAGAATTTTTCATTGCCTTTTGCCTGAGATTCCAGCATAATCGCATTCGATACAACATCTCTGGGCGCCAATTCGCCGCGTTCATCGTACTTGAAGGCAAAGCGTTCGCCGTCGCAGTTCAGCAGTACAGCGCCTTCTCCGCGAACGGCCTCGCTGATAAGGAAGCGTTCACGGTCGTTTTCAGCGGCAAAGGCAGTCGGGTGGAACTGAATGCGGCTGAGGTGCTTGATGCGTGCGCCGAGCATAAATGCCAGTGTAATGCCGTCACCGGTCGCAATAGCGGAGTTAGTGGTGTACTGGTACACTCTGCCGATGCCGCCGGAAGCGAGAATGCAGTAGTGTGCCGCAATAATGCGTGAAGTGCCGTCCGGCAGGAGCAGTCCGGCATAGAAGCCCTTTTCGTTCCTGTCCAGTTTATAAAGCATGGTGCTGTCGTAGATATCAACATTTTTATGAGTCTTGACCTGTTCTATGAGGACATCGACAATTGCTCTGCCGGTAGAATCCTTGTGATGTACGATACGGTGGCGGGAGTGTCCTGCTTCCAGTGTCATTTGCAGGCGGCCGCGTTCGTCCAGATCGAAAGCAACGCCCATCTCCTTCAGCTTAAGCACATCTTTTGGGCCTTCGGAAACAAGCACCTCGATGGCTTCAAGGTTGTTTTTGTACTTGCCGGCAATCAGCGTATCAGCGATATGCAGTTTGAAGTTATCGTTATCCTTGTCCAGTACAGCTGCCACACCGCCCTGAGCCAGCGATGAGTTGGAGAGTGTCAGTTCTCTTTTGGAGATTACCAGCACACTGACTTCTTCGGGAAACTGCAAAGCGGCATACAGACCCGCCGCACCCGAACCGACAATCAAAACATCATATTCCTTCTTCATCAGGCATCATACCTCTTTTATAATGAAATCAGTATAAAATGACATATACTTATTTCATTATAACATACCTTGTCGAAAAAGAAAAGCAAAAAAATTGAAAATGGAACCTGCGAAAGAATTTTTTTGCAGGGCAAAAACACTCTGACACTATCAGCCATACTTGGCTATTTTTGCTATTGCACTATTGAGGCAAAATGAAAAAATGGGCAATGTTATCAAAAAAATCGGGGAAAATTGCAATAGCATGAGAACTTTGTACCCTTTCCGAAATGTCCGGAATGTGCTATAATATACTGTCAATGGGGAGAAAATTGAAACAAGAGAGGAGAGAGTCCGATGCCGATGTACGAAAATAAGGAAACAATCCAGCAGGCGCTGCTGGTCGGAATTGATACAGGTGAATATGATGCAGAAAGCTCCATGAAAGAATTGTATGAACTTGTACGCAGTGCCGGTGCGGAACCCATAGCAAGTATGATGCAGAAGCGAGATAAACCGGACGGTGCAACAGTGGTTGGTTCCGGCCGGCTGGAAGAGATCACAGAATTTTGCAGACAGCATGAAATTGACTTCATTGTGTTCGACAGGGAACTGACACCTACCCAGATACGCAATATTGAAGCGGCGACCGATGTACGCACGATTGACCGCACGATGCTGATACTGGATATTTTTGCGATTCGCGCAAAATCCAATGAAGGCAAACTGCAGGTGGAACTGGCACAGCTGAAATATCTTATGCCCCGTCTGTCCGGTAAGGGAAAGGAAATGTCCAGACTGGGCGGCGGTGTTGGTACAAGAGGTCCTGGTGAAACGAAACTTGAAACCGACAAGCGGCATATCCGGCGCAGAATCGAATATCTGAAGGAAGCCCTGCAGGAAATGACTGAACGCCGGAGCCGTCATAGGGAACGCCGCCGCAAGGACGGTATCATTACTGCGGCGATTGTAGGCTACACTAATGCGGGCAAGTCCACTTTGATGAATACCCTGACACAAGCGGGTGTTTTGTCGGAAAACAAGCTCTTTGCAACGCTTGATCCGACTTCAAGGGCTTTGCAGCTGCCAAACGGCGTTTCAGTCATGATGATCGATACAGTAGGACTGGTAAGACGTTTGCCGCATCATCTGGTAGAAGCTTTCAAGTCTACGCTGGAAGAAGCGGCTTCTGCCGACATCATTCTGAATGTGTGTGATGCGTCCTGTGAGGAATACCGTCTGCATCTTGATGTAACGAATTCACTTCTGAGGGAGCTTGGCTGTACCGACAAACCAATCATTCCGGTGTACAACAAATGCGATCTGGTGTCAGATCCTGCTGATATCCCGCATGACAGCGACAGTGTGCGTATCTGTGCCAAAGACGGCAGGGGAATCGATGAACTGCTGAGAGTAATTGAAGAACATCTGCCCGTCCGGCTGAAACGGTTCAGGCTGTTGATTCCGTTTGATAAAGGATCTGTTCTGGCAGTACTGAGAAATGCCGGTGCCCTGCGGTCAGAAGAGTATACCGCTGAGGGCATTGCTGCTGAGGCGCTGGTAGAAGAACCGCTGTGGCACAAGATTGAGGAGTTTGTGCAGTAACATAGCCAAAAAGGATACTTTCAGACAAAAAAATGGGAATCTTATGCGCTTGACATCGTGAGTGCAAGCAACTATAATGATATCCGGTATGTTTGAGAAAAATGAAGAAATACGGCGGCAGAGGAGAAAACGCCGCAGATAAGCAGATAAGGGGTAGAGTGGCATGATGCTTTTTAATTCTCGTATGGAAGAATATCGTTGTCCGACAGGAGCTGTTCCGTTCGGAACGGGAATTCATTTCAGAATCACCTTGCCGAGAGATCTCGGTTGTTCGGGTGCGGTGGTTGCAGTCAAGGACGACCGCTATGGTGATACGCTCGTCAGCGGTATGTTCTGGGCGGGTGAGATTGGAAACGGTTATGAACAATGGGAATGTGATGTGAATATTGACAGGGTAGGACTGTATTGGTATCATTTCGGACTGGATACCCGCTATGGCC
Organism: uncultured Ruminococcus sp.; assembly: GCA_902803585.1. GTDB lineage: Bacteria > Bacillota > Clostridia > Oscillospirales > Acutalibacteraceae > UBA1213. The sequence continues at coordinate 5,319 of CADCQO010000244.1, read as the reverse complement.
GCCGCTATATCATGAAAGGCTATGGCGGTGAGGGGTATCTGGCAATGAGCGACAATGAACCTCGTTTTCAGCTGACCTGCTATGAAAAGGACTTTACAACGCCGTCGTGGCTGCCGGGAGGTATCATGTATCAGATCTTCCCTGACAGATTCTGTTTTTCAGGCAAAAAGAAAAAGGGTATCTATCCGGACAAAAAACTCCAGACAGAATGGGACAGAGTACCCGACTGGAGACCCAACGAGTTCGGCATGATTACAAATTCCGATTTCTTTCAGGGTGATCTGAAAGGTATTACTATGAAACTGCCGTACTTACAGTCTTTGGGCGTTACCTGTATTTACCTGAACCCGATTTTTGAAGCCTATTCCAACCATCGCTATGATACGGGCAACTATGAAAAGATCGACCCTATTCTCGGCACACAGAAGGACTTTGAGGAATTGTGCGCCAAAGCGAAAAAAATGGGTATCCGCATTATCAATGACGGTGTATTCAGCCATACGGGCAGCGACAGCATTTATTTCAACCGTGAAAACCGTTATGAGAGCAATGGCGCTTATAATTCCAAAGAATCTCCCTATTACACATGGTACAAGTTTATCGAGTGGCCGAACATCTATAACTCATGGTGGGGCTTTGATACCCTGCCGGAGGTGGAAGAGCTTTCTACCTCTTTCAATGAGTATATCAACGGCGAGGACGGTATTATAAGACGCTGGATACGGCGCGGCAACAGCGGCTGGCGGCTGGACGTTGCGGACGAACTTCCCGATGAATTTATTGAGTATATCCGTGAAGCAGTCAAGTCGGAAGATCCCGAAGCCCTGCTGCTGGGTGAAGTCTGGGAAGATGCCTCCAACAAGGAAAGTTATGGCTCACGCCGCCGTTTCCTGTACGGCAGAGAACTGGACAGTGTAATGAACTATCCGTTCAGAGATGCGATTTTGGGCTTTCTTGACTGCGGCGACGGCCGTGATATGCTCGAAATCGTTCTGAATGTGCTTGAAAACTATCCCCGCCCTGTTATCCGTTCCCTGATGAATCTGCTCGGTACACACGATACAGAGAGAGTTATCACGCTTCTGGCAGGAGAAAGACAGCATGGACGCGGGCGTGAATGGCAGGCATCGACAAAGCTTTCACCGGAGCAGAGAGCTTATGGTCTGTCACGCATGAGATTGGCCAGCGGCATTCTGTACACCTTGCCCGGCGTTCCCTGTATTTACTATGGAGATGAAGTCGGCGTAGAAGGCTATAAAGATCCGTTCAACCGTGCAACTTTCCCATGGGGCAGAGAAGATCAGGGCTTGCTGGAATGGTACCGTGAATTGGGGCAGATGCGGCATGAATGTACTTGTCTGGCAGACGGTGATCTGATTGACTATGGTTCAACAGGCAGAACGATGGGCTATATCCGCCGTGATGACAAGGAAATGCTGCTTTGCGTATTCAATGCAGACCATCACGAGATCACATTCCGTGTACCGGAGGAATTCATTGGCGGAAAAACATATATGCACACCCAGCTGGACGGCGATATACTGACGATTCCGATGAATGAATGTGCGTTTGTCAGCGCAAAGGTTCCCGAAAAGCCGGCTGTACCGGAGGAGCCTGAAGAAATTCTGCCGGAATCCGCTGCTGTTCCCGCAGGTGCTGAAATCGACCCTGAGCCTGAAGTATCCGATATTCTTGCTACCGACTGAATCAATTGAAAACAGAAAATCAAAAGGCCGGACCTTTCTTCTTTTTCAGGAAGTCAGGTCCGGCTTTTTGGGCATGGGATAAAATTACGATCAGGTGGTAAGCTGCTGTCTTTCTTCGATGTCGATACGGTCTCTGAATAACAGAGAAATGCACCAGATAGCAGAAAGCGCTACCAGCGTATAGATGATTCTGCTGATAATGCCTGTCTGACCGCCGCAAATCCATGCTACGATATCAAACTGGAAAATACCAATAGAACCCCAGTTCAATCCACCGATAATCAACAGTATCAATGCGATTCTGTCGAGCATACTCCCGACCTCCTCTTGCGGACGAGCCGCTTTTTTTGGGCGTGCTGCTGTTGTGACAACAGTGTGCCGCTCGTGCAGAACCATCTCAGAAAAACCATTCCGAAGGCGGCGGCTTTCTCTGACAGTTCCTCTTCCGGAAAAACCGCCGCCCTTTTGGTGCGTCCGTTTCTTTCCGGATAATGATAGTGTGTACCGGTCAGGAGATTTTATACATGCTGTTATCATTTCTCTTCCAAAGAAAGGTAGGGCAGACATTTTGAAAGTGATGCACGGGCTTTTTTCAGGTGCTTGTAAACCGTAGTAGGACGGATAGAAAGCTGTCCGGCAATATCACATACTTTCATTTTCTGGAAATAATACAGCTCTACACACACTTTTTGCTTTTCCGTCATTTCGGTCTGCATAGCAATGTGAAGAAGCTGCTCCATGCGTTTATGCCTGCTGCGCGAAGTGGCGTTTTTCTGCATATATTTCTGAAAGGCACTGTACCCTTCTATCTGTTCATTCAGGGATAAAAATTTTTTTGTTGTCATTAAACCTCTCCCTCTTTTTTTCTGAGTTCTGCGGCTATATCCATACAATCCTTACGCATCGCACAAATCATGGCAATACGGTATTTCAAATTCTGCAAAACGCTGAAAGAGGCATTTTTGGCAGCCTTCTGCAGCTGCTGCTTCTGTCTGTACAAAATATTTGCACTGTTGTCATATTCCTTCGCCCATTCCTTATAGGTCATTTTATTTCCTCTCTTTCCTACACATAACGTGTAAATTTATTCTATAACAAAACGGTTCAATAGAAAAGCTGTTTCTCTGTCGAACCGTTCACAAATGTCCCTATATTTCTTATTATAGCCGGAATTTCAAAAAAATCAACCCCAAAACAGAAAATTTGTTCGATATATATCGAATTTTTTCTCATTTATACGGAAAATATCTCTCATAAATAAATTTTTTCTCGCTGACAAAAAACTCTTGAAAGTACACTAACCGTGTGATACAATAAACTTAGCAGCGAACAGCGGCTGTCGTATCGTGTCAGACTCCGGTTTCTGTATGCAGAGCAAAGCCCGACACCGATTTTCTGCTGAACGGCGGGCAAAAAGGGTGTGATAGTATGTCAATTGGCAGTAAAATAAAGCAGATGAGAAAACGTGCACAAATGACGCAGGCACAGCTGGCGGAAAAACTGGGTATCTCGCCGTCTGCGGTGGGAATGTATGAACAGGACAGGCGGGAACCTGACAGCCGTATTCTCGGAAAATTATGTGAGATATTCGGCATATCCGGAGATTATTTTATAGGGTCGCCGTCGGACAAATGGCATTCTGACGGAACAATGGAGGTGTCAGAGGTATTTGATGAGTTTACCAGACGGCTGACTATGCAGGAGGGGCTGATGTTTGACGGCGTACCGCTGAATAACGAGGACAGAAGAAAAATCATCGAAGCGATACAGGTAGTTGCGGCGATTGCCCGACAGCAGCATAAGAATGTGCCGGACGATAAAAAGTGAGAGGGTGACGGTATGGATAAGGCGGAAAGCTGTGCAAGACAGCTGACAGAGAAGTATCAGAGTGCCGAACCTGATGTGATTTGTGAGAAAATGGGCGTTATTGCTATCGAGCAGGAACTGCCTGACTGCGTAAACGGTTTTACCATAGAGATGAACGGCATACGGTTTATTGTGCTGAACAGTGAACTGGGATATTATGAAAAGCGTTTTACAATGGCGCATGAGCTGGGCCATATTATGCTTCATAAGGGAACAAACTCACTGAACTTGAGCTGTAACACTGGCTTTTGTGTAACGAAATACGAAAGAGAGGCAGACAGCTTTGCGGCGTGGCTGCTGCTTCTGGGAGAAATGTCAGAGCTTTGCGGCAGGGAGAGCGTCACAACGGAAGATATTGCGAGAATTGCCCATATTCCCCCCACAGTAGCGGACAGTACTTTCGGAACATGAAACCTAAAATAACGATGACAGGCGGGTGATGCGATGAAACGATATATGAAGAGAGAGTTTTTCAACGGAGCCCTTGGTTTTACTGTTTATGAGGAAACAGGACAGGTACTGTATCGTGTGAAGCAGGAGGACGAACAGAGAAGGCAAAAACTTCTGATATTCGATGAAAAGGACAGACTTCTGTCTGAGGTCATGCGGAAACAGTTCATGATGCAGTATTTTACAATTCGCTGTCAGACAGGGATTTATGTACTCATACCCAATATCAAAGAATACTTCATGTTCCTGATTTACGGGAGTACGTACCGTTTTGCGGGAAATATGGCAGAAGGACGCTTTTCACTGTTTGATGTGGACAAAAGCCCCGTCATGACCCAGAAAAAATGCTGGACAACGTATGGGGACGGGTATGAACTGGAATTATATGTGCCGGAACAGGAAATTTTTTCATTGTCGGTTGCCGTGTGTGCGGCGTTATATCGTTCTGCTGCAGAAACAGCGGCAGACGGATGTTAGCAGCCGGACAATGTTTTTTGGGAAAAAGTGAGATTTTTCACAGGATATAGGGAGAAAAAATCGTCAGCTCCTTTATTGACATAGTGGGGCATTTATTGTATCATGGTACTGTAGGTTGTGAAGTTTCCTGCTTTGATGACCTGACGCGGCGGGTAATATCCGGCGCTGAAAAAACAAAACCAAAGGAGATAAAGACAATGAAAAAAATTGGTATGTCAGTAATGGTAGTATTGATGGCAGTTCTGATGGTTCTGGCAACAGCAGCCTGCGGTGATAAAAACGGCGGCAGCTCAGAGCCTGATGTAGTGGGCATATGGAAGGTAAAGTTTGATGCAGAAAAGGCTCCTGAGGATCAGAAAGCAGCAGTACAGATGATGTCCAGCATGGTTACTATGACAATGGAGCTTTCTGCTGACAAAAAAGCCAAAGTATCCATATCCATGAATGCAATGGGTCAGTCCAGCAATTCTGACGGTGAAGGCACATGGACACAGAGCGGCAACACAATCACCGTTTCCGGTATTCAGTCCTCTGATCCCAACGCAAGTTCTGTCATTGATTCTGACGGCAAGATGATTTACAAGGACGGCAAACTCTTTATGATCAATTCAGAATCCTCTGATGGTAAAGAAGAAACAGTAGAGTATATGTATTTTGAAAAGCAGTAATTCAGCGGCTGAATAAAAAAATCAAGATGACAAAGGAGTGTATTCGGGATGAGAAAAATCGGCAAATCAATGATGATTCTGTGTGCAGCGCTGATGATTGTGCTGACGGCTGCTGCCTGCGGCGGTAAGGAAGAAGCAAAGGGACTTAATGT
>CADCQO010000243.1 GCA_902803585.1 uncultured Ruminococcus sp. | reverse complement strand
TTATACATCTTCCACTCGTATTTTTAAATGGGTTATTTTATTTGTCGTTTACTATAGATTCTCCCATTCCCGGACTAAAGGAAAGGGCAAGATATTCAACACTCTGCTCAATCGCCCCGTCACGCATGGTATAGGCAACCAATGAACCGGCCGTACCGCCAAATCCTCTGGCATGGTGAAATCTTCCTATATACAGCCGGTCATCTGTTTCGGAGTAGGACAACGTCACATAACCGCCGCCAAGCTCCCCGCCGCATTCCCCGACTTTTATCAGCGGGACGACTTTTCATCCTTTATCGTACAGAAGACAGACAGGCTTTCCGGCCAGCCAGAACCACTAACAGACGCTTTCAGCCACATTTCAAGTGTACCGTCTTCGTCGTAATCAAAAAACAGTTCCTCGATGTTTTTCATTTCGCTGAGTCTGCCGGGCCCTAACTCTATGCCTCAGACATACATCAATCCGTCAGCATTCCGCCATTCATCAGATGAAACATACAACTTGTAAATCCTTATCTGCTTGTCGTACTCCGCCTTATCAATAATATTGTATTCCCTGCACCTTAATGCTTTCATCACCTGTTTTGTATCCCTCAGCAGATCAGAAAGTCCATAAGCACCGACAGAAATATTTACCGGCATAGCTTCCTTCCACAAAGCGCTGTCTGCTGTTCCTGAAATGCACCTGCCGTTCTCAACCGCCGCAAAACTGCCGGCATCTCCGCCTTCTTTCTGCTGTCTGCCGGAAATACAATAGACTTGGCTGTCATCAACCATCAACATGACAAACGGTTCCACACTGGTGCCCATATTATTGATATCGCCCGTGAACAGCGAAACAACTTCTCCGTTTTCAAATCCGAAGATTTCCTGCTGATCTACCCAACTGTGCTGTTTAGCATAGGCACATTTTTCTGTCAGAACATCTGCCGCACTCCGGACATCTGTAACAGAAATCACATCGGCTTTTTCGCTGTAATAAACATCAGCATCTTTCAGAGAAGTTTCCCCATCATCAATTGCTTTGTGATCCGCTGAAAGGAAATAACGCACATTTGCTTCAACGGTCTGTCCCTTACCGTTTACGATGATCTGTTCAGATACCGTGACGATCTTTTCATCTTCTTCGGCAGCATTGACACTTACAGAGGCGGGCAGAACAAGTCCCATCAACGCAATAAGCACCAGCGTAAACAAAAATAGTTTTTTTGCCTTTCTTTTCTTTACTATCACGATGATCAGAACCACACCAACTGACAGAATCACCGCTATACAGACAATCAGTATGATAATGTTTCCGTTATCTTTGTCAGACGACGTGCAAAAACAAAAAATGTATTCAGTTCCGCTGACTTGCCGGAAATAAGGACATCAGCCTGCATCGTGCTGTCGAATGATTCTCTAAGTTGATACCCCTGCGGCGGAATGATTTCAAGCCGTAAATTCCCGACATCGAAAAGATTGGTGTTCATCACAGACAATCTGGCACTGATACCGTCCTTTCCTTCATAAGATTGTTTTTCAGTCACTATCGCAACGTCCAGTCCGTCCTGCGTGACCGATACCGCTGATGCTGAAATTCCTGCGGCAAAAAAAGCCAATACCAGCATCGCAAAATTCAGAAAAACAAACCTGCTCACATTCTTCATAATAACAGATCCCTATTCATTTTCATTCACATTAAACAGTATCCGCAAGTTTATGGTGATAATTATAACATAATAGGGAAAAATATACAATATCTGCAGTATAATACATCCATAACATTCTGACTTATTGTGAAAATATTTTGTATTCAATTACGCGCGGTATCATGATGATAAGACCGCCGCAAGTAAAGGATTTGATGCGATAAAAATGGCCAAACAAAAAGGACTGCCGAAACAGTCCCAAAACAAATGTTTTATCCCCAACCTATAGAGGCCGGAGTCTTCTTGCCGATTTAGGATAAAAATACAAGGCAAGGAACATACATTCCTTGCCTTGCATCTGAAAAGTGACCCGGACGGGAATCGAACCCGTGTTACCGCCGTGAAAGGGCGGTGTCTTAGCCGCTTGACCACCGGGCCATATCAACCGTCTTGCTGACGGCTGTTTGTTGAGTAGCGGCAGTGGGATTTGAACCTACGACACTCCGGGTATGAACCGAATGCTCTAGCCAACTGAGCTATGCCGCCATTTATATCTGACCGTCTGTAACAGTCAGCTTTTACATTATATCTTACTTATCAGGAATTGTCAAGAGATTTTTTCGATTTTCTCCGACAACATTTATACAATCAGTATATTATATGATGATTATACAAAATGTTGCTTTCTGACAGCAAAAATATTACAGTCTGTACCAAAAAAATCAGGGGACAGGGGGGGCATTATCAAGTTTTCAACATCACTTTGTTGAAAATGTTGAAAACTCCTTGATGCCGCCCCTCTCACACATTTATCATTTTAGGGTCAGAATTTGTCGGATGAACCACTATATATAGGTGTTTTTGAAAAATCAAGCCATATTTTCGCGCAATATTTTCCCTGAAATTACGCCAAACATGATAGTTTTTAACTTATTCAACATTCTGATGTTGAAAACTCAGTTTTCCACTTTACAAATGGTATAATATTCGTCCCTGAGGATAGATAAGCGGTCGAGATCATAATAAACACCGTCTTTATACAGATCCTCCCGAAGGGTTCCTTCGTAGTGCATACCAATTTTTTCCATCACACGGCGTGATGCCCCGTTAACACTCATACACACGCCGTTGATTTTATGAAATCCCAGACAAAGAAAACCGTATCGGAGCATTTCCTGTGCCGCCTCTGTCGCAAAGCCCCTGCCTGTCACAGCATTGTCCATATAATAGGAAATATCCGCATGATGATGATTGCCGTCAATATTGATCAGTCCGACATTGCCGATATAGCGGCCGCTGTCCCGAAGGAACACACCGTATTCATACGCAGAATGATGTACACGGTTATCATGTATTGCCTTCATCCACCATTTTCCGTACAAACGGGAATAATGACGGGGGATACCGTAGGTAGTGGCATAGACTTCCGGCTGGCGGACGACCGATAAAAAGTCGTCCAGATCCCTGCGCTTGTGATATTCCCGAATGAGCAGACGTTCTGTAACAAAGCGCGCCTTGTACACACTCAGTCCTCCTTTGATGCGTGAAAAACAGAAAGGACCGTTTCTGAAAAAGCTCAAAAACGATCCCGAACGATTATTTTATCCGTTGTAGGAATAGTTGGGTGCTTCCTTGGTGATCTGGATATCATGCGGGTGACTCTCCCGAAGAGCTGCCGGCGTGATCTTTACAAACTGAGCCTTTTCATGAAGCTCATCGATATTTGCTGCACCAACATAGCCCATACCGGATCTGAGACCGCCG
>CADCQO010000242.1 GCA_902803585.1 uncultured Ruminococcus sp. | reverse complement strand
CGATGTTGAAGTTACACCGCTTGACCAGCGCTCCGATACATGGACTTGTCCGAACTGCGGCAAGATTATGCCGAACTATGTAGGTACTTGTGGATGCGGTGAGCCGAAGCCCTTCGAGTTTGAACCTCCCACACCGTCAGAAAGCAGTCCTTCGGCAACAGCTATGCCCGATATCATGCCCGCAGAAACTCCCAAAAATAAACTGACACCCGAACAGATGGCTTCCTTTGAAAATGTTCAGCCTTCTATTCAGGGCTACAATCCGCAGGTCAAGACTGATGTTCCCACAACACAGGGAAATACTTACGGATATATTCAGAATGATACGGTATCTACTTCATCTGACTCCAATTATCAGGCTCCCGATTTGTCGTTTATCCACAATCAGGAGGAAGCATTTAACAATGACGCTACCAACCAGACGAACAATCAGGACTTTAATACTCCTCTTGATCCGTTTGACTTCAGCAGTGCACCCGCACCGGCACCCATGCGTTTCAGCGATGAGCCGCCCAAGCCTATGCGTTTTGATGATGTACCCCCTGCGGCACCCATGCGTTTCAGCGATGAACCGCCCAAGCCTATGCGTTTTGATGATGTACCCCCTGCGGCTCCTATGCGTTTCAGCGATGAACCGTCACAGGCAGCCGCTCAGCCCCAGAAACCTTCCTTTGCTGAATATCAGCGTCCGCCGGTAGACGATTTCGCCTCTTCAAAAAATGCAGGCAAGAAAAAGAAAATCGGTTTCGGCAAGAAGGCGAAAGAAGCCGAAGCAATCCGTCAGGCGGAGGAAGCTGTCAACAGCCGCAGAGATGTACCCAACAGCGGCACATGGACTTGTCCGAACTGCGGTAAAATCATGCCGGCATATGTCGGTACTTGCGGATGCGGTGAAACAAAGCCGTTTGAATTCTGATACAGCAGCGTGTCCCGCCAGAAACAGAACAGCGTATGCAAGAGGGTTGACTCATAACGAGCCGACCCTCTTTTTTCGCCGTAAATATCCGATGGCAGCCCAGCAGGTGCCTGACTATTTCGGGCAAGCATAAAAAAAGAGAACAGACAAGCGTCTGCTCTCTTGTGTGACATACTCCCGTAGCCTGCACTCTGTGCGGAAGCGGGGATTCTAAGGGATGAGAAATTATTTAGGCGAAGCAAAACTGGTAATATCAAAGCCCGTAGGCAGGGGAATCGTACACATATAGATCGTTGCCAGAACCAACGCAATAAATGCTATGATCAACACAGCGGTACGGTTGGGCAGTCTTTTGAAAATACCCACGATACCCAACAGGAACAGAACAAGAGAATAAACAACATTGACGAGGTTGTAAGCATCGCCTCTTGCATTATCTCTCTGACCTTCTTCCAGTATCTCACGGGACCGGCTGAGCAGCTCATTTGCCTTTACAAAATACTTGTCGGTAATGCCGGGCATATTGAAAGGTGAGATTTCGCCGTTTTCATTCATCCACAAAATGCCTTCCATCAAGATGCTGCTGGCATTCTGCTTTAAATAGTTTTCGAGCTTTTCGTTCAGCAGTTCGACCTTTGCTGTATCCTTTTCCATTTCTGCCAATGAAAGATCAAAGGAATAGTCCATCATGGTGTTCCATGCCATCAGGTCAGAAAGATACAGCTGCATACCTGCGTTATACTCCGAGTTGCCTTCAGAAGCAATGTTGTTGCTCTTGGTATAGTTGGTTGCCTGATTACCGCCATGCAAAGAACCGATCCATGTTGCCCATGCCGTCAGCAGTGCTGTAACACCCAGCAAAATAGCTACCACTACTTCTATTGTGTTTTCACTCAACCAGGGTTTCTTTTTCTTCTTGACCTCATTTGACGCAGTTTCTGCTGAAGCGGTTTCCTCTTTCTGAACATCTTCTGCAGTTTCTGCTTCTGTCATGACCTCTGTTTTCTCTGCTTCCTGTGTCATACAATTTCCTCCTTTGAAATATTACACTTTGACGATTCTGTCCGGATATTCCCATATTCAGCCGGAAAACACCAGACAGCGCCTATTCTACCACATTTCCGGAAAATTGACAATATACAGATTTATCAAATTCTCCCTGCATAACAGCGGACAGTTATAGGGAAAATACATGAAGCATCTTTCGGAACGCGGCTGTATTTTTACTTGCTAACTCCCACAAAACAGGATATAATAGCTTTAACTGTTACATCATCGTAAGGAGGTATATTTATGAAAAAAGTCATCATTATCGGTTCAGGGCCTGCAGGTATCTCCGCCGCCTTGTATTTACAGCGGAGCGGAAAAGCGGAAGTATGCGTCATTTCAAGCGGTATCGGTGCATTGGCAAAAGCTGAAAAAATCGAAAATTACTACGGATTTGCCCAGCCGGTCAGCGGTCGGGAACTTTATGAAAACGGTGTCGCAGGTGCTGAACGCTTAGGTGTGAGTTTTATCAGCGAAGAAGTCGTTTCTCTGTCTTATAACGCTTCTATGCAGCCGGTTGTCAGTACCGCCAAAAACGATTATACAGCTGATGCGGTTCTTTTAGCGACAGGCGTATCCCGCAAAACATTGTCTGTAAGCGGTCTGAAGGAACACGAAGGAAAGGGCGTGAGCTACTGTGCCGTGTGTGATGCGTTTTTCTTCCGCAATAAGGACGTTTGTGTGATTGGCAGCGGAGAATATGCCGTACACGAAGCTTTAGTACTGAAAGCTACCTCCAGAAGCGTCACCATCCTTACCAATGGTCAGCCTCTTACCGCTGACGTTCCCGAAGGAATCGCCGTCATTGACAAAAAGATCACCGCTGTTGACGGTGAACCGACAGTTGACAGAATTATTTTTGAGAACGGCGAAACACTTCCCGCCAAAGGTGTTTTTGTGGCGCTGGGGACAGCGGGCAGCACCGATTTAGCCAGAAAGGTCGGCGCTGAAACAGAGAACAACCACATCAAAGTGAACGAAAACATGGAAACGAGTCTTCCTTCCCTCTATGCCGCAGGTGATTGTATCGGCGGTACACTTCAGATCTATAAAGCCGTCAGCGATGGTGCCGCTGCAGCAATGACCATTCTGAAGCATCTGTCAGGCAACAGCCGGTAATCAGTATGATGGGACTTTGCCTTGAATAACACAACAGGGTGTCCGGCTCTGCTTTCTCATGTTTTGCAATGAGCTTGACAAAAAATGATGTTTATGCTATATTGGTGGTGCAGAGTAAGCCTGTGTGCGTTAAGTGTCATACGAACGGGGAGTTGTCGTGTGAACGAAAAGTTTTCTTGCGGTACACAGACTGCATCCCGCTGTACTAATGATATCAAGAGAATTTCCCCTTCTTATTATTGCAGCGATGAGCGATTTCTGTAAAATAAGGAGGTTTTTTTATGTCAAAAAACAACATTGCCGCACCCGTCCGCAGAGGGCTGAATGTCCGTTCTGCTACCATCACCCTCACCACTCTGGCTGTCCTTATCGCCGCTGAGGTGGTGCTGAATCTGCTTGAAATCCATACCGGCACCATCAAAATCAATCTGGCGTTTATTCCGGTCGTTGTTGCCGCTTACCTGTACGGTTCCGCCGGCGGTATCGTTATTTATGGTCTGGGTGACATTATCGGCTGTATCGTGCACCCTGTCGGCGCATGGTATCCCCCTATCACACTCACCTATGCGCTTATCGGCGGTATATTCGGTCTGTTCCTGCACCGCAGCAGAAAAATTGTTCCGACAGTATCCGCCGTTGTTATCAATCAGGGTATCGTCAGTATGCTGATTACCTCGCTCTGGATCGCTCTGCTGATGTATAAGCCTGACAGCGGTCAGTTCTTCGCCTATTATTTTACCGCTATTATCCCTATGCGTGTTGTACCCATGCTTATCATGGCGGGTATCCAGATCATTACGATTCCCCTCATTCTCAAAGCAATTGACCGTATCGGTATTACGGACAGACTTTCGCCTCTTATCAAGACGCAGAATTCCCCCGTCAAAAACTGAACAGCGCATCAGATAAAAACAACCGCTCTCCGTCAGCTGTACGGAAAGCGGTTGTGTTATTTTCAGATAAACGGAAGAATCAATAGTCGCCTTTGGAAATTTTTGAACAGGCAATCGCCAGCGAACCGGGGCCAATGTGACAGCCGACACTCAGTGAAAGCGGTTCTGCTCTGAGCCTGAATTTCGGGAATGAAGTTTCAATTTCCTTTCTCCAGCGGTCTACTTCGTCATCAGGCATATCAGAGTAAGAATACATCAATGACATTTCGCCTTTCTCAACATACTCCTTGAAACGGGTGTCAAAATCCTCGTGCATCGCATCAAGCATTTTTGCCTTTGCCGCCTTGATACCACGACATTTTGCATAAGCGTCCAGCTTGCCGCCCTGAATCTGCAGAACAGGTTTGAGGTTCATAACATTCGCAATCAATGCGCCGGCTGTTGTCACTCTTCCGCCGCGTTTCAGGAAACTGAGGTTGTTGACCATAATGTAAATACTGGAAATTGACTGTTCCGCCTCCAGCCTGTTTTTGATCCTTCTGGCAGACATTCCGCTTTTTGCCATCATAGCGGCATCAGCAACAGACTGATACTGTGTAACGGAAATTCTATGGTTATCAACAACATAAACTCTGCCGCCAAAATCCTTTGACAGCATGGAAGCCGTTGTACACGAACTGCTCAGACCTGAGGACATCGGAATATACACCACTTCATCGTATTCTCTCAGCAGTTTGCGCCAGAATTCGGAAAGCTCTGCTGGTGAAGGCTGTGATGTCGCAACCGTTGTTTTGCTGTCTGCAATCATCTGATAAAATTCCTTCTGAGAAAGATCCACACCCTCATAATACTGTACATCATTGATATAAAAGGACATCGGCAACACATGAACACCAAGTTTTTTAGCGGCAGATGCTGACATACCGCTGTTGCTGTCAGTTGCAATGGCTGTTTTTGACATATGGGGATTCCTCCTTAATAATTGTCATTCCTGCGGAAATGATTGTTTGTCCCTACCTATCAGTATATAATATCCGAGAAAAAATAGCAATTGATTTTTGAAGAATTATCGTTTTTCACAAAATTCACCCCGCCGGATATGGAATTCCGGCATTTTGATATTCGGGGTCATAATAATCATCATAGGGCGACAGATAGTGGTTTTCAATCAGCCACTTCGCATTCACGCCCCTCAATCAGAATGTCATTGGCATCTTTCAGTCCGTAACGCTGCCGTTACACCTCGCCGTTTCTGCAATAATCACCGACTTGCCGCCGCACGGCAACACAATACATGGTGCCTGACAGCCGTTCCGATAAGTTTGGAACAGGCGTTCAGGCAAGTCCTTTTGATACGCTCTCAGCTCCATCAGAATGGCAGATCATCATCTTCAGGAATACTGTCACCGCTGAATTGAGCAATGCCGCCGGAAGTGGTTTTTTTCAGGCGTTTGGGTTCCGGCAGAACAAAGCGTCCTTCCCGCAAATCTGCTAACGTGATGATCTGATAGGGCTGTGCGGTCATGCCGGTATAACCTTTGTAGTCGTATTCCTGATCACGGAAAATCATACCGACTTTAGCGCCTTTGAGAACAGCGCCGTCCCATTCTTTGGTAAAGTCCACCGTCAGACCGTTGCTGTCCACAATACGCTGTAAAGCGGTTTTCATGCGGCGTTCGGCCTGTTCGTCATATTCTCCGCCGTTGGGATACCACAAACGCAGTACGCCTTTATATTTGGCATTTTCGGGAGAATTTTTCTTGTCCGACTCAAATTTCTGCATATAGTACCCGCTGAATTCGCCCTCAGAGATGTCAAACAGCAGACACAGCGCGTTGTCACTGTCCTCTGAACGTTTGATGGTTACTTCATAAGCGCCCGCCGGCAGTCTTACGCTGTCAGCATAGGCCTGTACCTCGTTATAGTTTTTGAATGCTTTCATGATGTTTCAATCCTTTCTGTTATTATCAGGAACAACTCCCTTCACCTATCCATCCCAAACGAAAAAAATTCTACCTCAAAAGGTCGGATTGTGGAAAAGTTTCATAAAAGATTTCTTCACAGAGCGGGGTGTTTCTCGTTCTGTCAGTTAAACGGCAGCCCAAACTCAGCAAACACGCAATCAGCTTTTCTACTTCCATGTTTTTCAGCAGGTTCATTTTGCGGTTTCAATCTGTACCTGTACCAGCTCATCCACAAAGGAAACATAGGTTATTGAACCTCATGGAGCATACAGTCCGACACTATACCATACTTGTAGCCGCTGCCATAAAAAAATCCCTACCGGCACTGTGCACCAGCGGGGAAATGATAAGAAAGGAGTGAATAACCTATGAACAGGATATACGGGACAACGCAGTTTACTGCCATTGATGCGGCAAAAACGAATTACAGTGCCTGAATCACGTCACAGGGAAGGCAAAAAAAACCGCCTCTGAAATGTGCATCAGAAGCGGGTTTTTGAATGGAGATTACTGGACTCGAACCAGCGACCTCCTGCATGTGAGGCAGGCGCTCTAACCGACTGAGCTAAACCTCCATAACAGATACCCCCCGAAACAGCTTCGAGGGGCAGATGGTGGAGACTGCTGGACTTGAACCAGTGACCTCTTGCATGTCAAGCAAGCGCTCTAACCAGCTGAGCTAAGCCTCCATATTGAGTTGCTGTACCGCACATACCTGACTAACAGCCGTTCGCCCTCGGCTACCGCCTATCGGCTTGCATCAGACACGTCCTCGGCGGGATTCGAACCCACGGCCTTTCGCTTAGGAGGCGAACGCTCTATCCGGCTGAGCTACGAAGACACCTTTACAAATGGTCAGCCGACACCGATAGCCAAAAGCGATCGTCCGTTTCCACAGAGCCACGATACCTTCATATTTTACCGTACAAATACACTTTTGTCAAGAGATATTCCAAATTTTTTCCGAGAAAATATATAACTTCACAAAAAAGCCGCCGTCAGCCATATAGAAAAGCACCACCGCTTTTGTACTGCGGTGGTGTCAGATATGAGATCATTTCTGTACGGAGCTATGAGGGCTTTTTTGTCCGGAACTATGGGGTAACGGTAATTTTACAGCTGGCTTCCTTGCCGTTGTAGGTGCGAACTGTCACCCATGCGACACCCGCCTTCATAGCTTTGAACTCGCCCGTCCAGTTGGTCTTGGTCATTTTGATAACAGAAGAGTCACTGGTGCGGAAAGTACGCACAGCACAGCCGGCACTGTTTGCAATAACTGCATAAAGGGACGCTGTCTGTCCGACCTTCAGTGTCATTGTTTTCTGATTCACCGCCACCCATTCGGGAGCTTCCTTGACAGTGACTTTACAGTTCGCTTCTTTCCCGTTATAGGTACGGACTGTTACATAAGCCGAACCTGCTGCCACGGCTGTAAATTCTGCCTGCCAGTCAATTCGGTCCATTCTGAGAATACTGCTGCTGGTGCGGTAGGTACGTTTAGCAGAAGCTGCACCGCTGTTCACACTTG